>JAVLCL010000223.1:1143-5828 GCA_031580825.1 Halothece sp. Uz-M2-17 | reverse complement strand
CTACGATTGGCGTTAACATTACTTCAATGTTTCTTATGTTATGGGTACTTAATCGACGTTTAAATGGTTTACCCTTACTCCAATGGGGAAAAATCTTATTACTTTTAATTGCTGGAACTATTGCTGCTGGTTTTGGTAGTTGGGGAATCAGCCACTTATGGGATCAATGGCTAGGACATAGTAACCTTCTATTAGAAACGGGACAGATCATTTTCCCTTCTTTGGTCGCTTTAGTGATCTTTTTTGTAGTTGCCAGTTGGTTACAATTACCTGAACTGTCGCTGCTTCTAACCCGAATTCAAAAGAAATTGAAAAGATAATGGTGGTAAAACCGCGATCGCGTGAGTGCTAAATCTAGGTTTCCTATCCTGCAATCTCACAGTTATAACCCAGACACATTACTGGGTGCATCTGTTCCTAACGACTCTAATTTAAACTGAATCTTAGGCTTAATATTTTCAAACTCTCGTCGTAGGAGTTGCTTACTCATTTGAGGACTAGCATGAGATTCCCAAGTTTGACTCGACTGCGCCCAATCATGAAGTTTTTGACGTTGTGCTCCGGCAATGGTAGAAGTAAGAACGTGCTGACAAGTATCTGCCGATTCCAGCGCAAAAAATAAGATCCGATAATATCCTAATTCACCCAAAGATCGTGCCGTGCGTTGTCCACTACTGGTTTTCAAATCTAAATAACAGGGCAGCCAACGCGTTCCACATTCGGTATTATGGAGAGCAGTAATCCAAAGGATCATGGGATGAGGGGACATAATAAACAAGAATTGGTTATATCGCGTACTTAATAAACGCTTTTCAATATCTTCTTTATCTAACATTACCCACAAAGACGGAAAAGCCCCTTGCGAGGAATTAATTAAACGGGGAAACACAATTTTTTGACGCGGTTTATCAGCCGGCCAAGCAGCATTCAAATAATAATGATCATCCTTTCCGCCTGCGGTTTGAGTGGGATGTGTACTGGCATAATCAAGGGAGTTAGTGCTGAAACTATCAGTTGCAGACTTACTTCTTTCAATTTCTTCTTCAATGCTAGTAAAACCTTGCAACACTTCATCCATGCTTTGAGGACGTTTGTCTCGCTCTTTGGCTAAGCACTGATAAACTAAATCTTGTAGAGACTCAGGAAGGTTAAGATCATCTCGAAATGGTTCGGGAGAATAATAACGATGGGCTTGATACCAGGCACCAAAGGAGTTATTTTCAGGAAGAATGGGCATTTCCCCAGTAATCATTTCATACATCATCACGCCCAAGCTATAGATATCAGAACGATTATCGAGTTCTTTTCCTTCCATTTGTTCGGGAGAACAATAAGCGAGTGTTCCTTGGAAAGAATGGGTTTGATCACCACCGGTTTGAACCAGTTTTGCAATGCCAAAATCCAGAATTTTTACCATCTCTCCCAATGTGGCATCTTGAATAATTAAAATATTACTGGGTTTAATATCACGATGAATAATCGGACACAGTTCTCCTTTGAAGAAAATGCCTTGATGAGCACACTGAAGTCCTAAACAAATTTGACGAGTTAAACGCAGGAAACGTTGTAAGGAAAGCGGACGATGTTTAATAAGATCGTTAAGTCCTTTTCCTTGTAAAAATTCCATGGCATAAAAGGGAACATCATATTCATCGAGTCCATAGTCTCGCACTTGGACAATGTGAATACTTTTTTCTCCTAATAAGGCACAAATTGTTGCTTCCTGTTCAAACCGAGTGCGTCGTTTTTCGTTGAGGACTGCTTGAGCAACGAACTTGACAGCAACAGTCAAGCCTCCTAAAACGGTATCTTCGGCGCGATAGACTTGACCCATTGCACCTTTTCCCACCAGTTCAATTATGCGATAGCGGTTTGCGAGTAAACGACCCTCATTACGGTCTTCAGTCATTTTTCAGAAGTAACATGAAAGTGAAGAACAAGAACATTTGAAAGAGAAGACAAGAACTTAAAACAATAGACTAAAATATTATGCCCATTTTTTATAGATCACTCTGGCTTAATTTTAATTCTCTTCTTGGCTATGGTGATCATGTCTTGATCACTACTTAATGACGAATTGTTCCCTAAATTTCTCTCCAGACAGTCTGGTTTAAGCAGAAGAACGAACGAGAGTCGCTTCTAAGGTACTTATAATCTGATGTCCTTGAGTTAAACTACTACAAAGACGATAGGTATCTGCAGTTTCTTGATAAAGGGTTTCAAAGCCTTGACGACGCTTGCGGTCATTCAAAACCCAATATCTTTGCATAATCCAAGTAGGAGTAATCCAGCCGTTTCCTTCTAAGTGTCCTAAAATATTATGCCTGACCAAAAATGTATATTGATTTTGCTCAAATCCTAAATATCCTCGGTAACTTAAGGTCAGTTCTGGACTTTTTAGGGAGTAATTGAGATCAGAAGTCGGATCGTGATTTCTAAATCTCAGTTGTTTTTGCCAAGAAAACCAGTTCGGTTGATTCCAAATGATCGTTACTGTTCCTGCAATGGAGAGAGGATCGAGATGAGTTTCGCACCAAATTCCCTCTAGAGTCCATTGTCCGGGTTCGAGTAAAAAAGTATGTGTCACAGTCACGGAACTCTGATTGCAATCTCTATTGTATCCCCAGATTCCGCTGGGTTCACTGAGTTTTTACTGAGATGAAGCGATTCCTATAAAAAACGAGTCAGATCAAAGTTGGGAGGAGGTTGAGACATGGGAAAACGCTCTTGAGTGAGAATTAAAAGTAATCGATCACTATAATCGACTGCACCCCGTAGTTCATTGTCTAATAATTCTAGGCCTCCGTTGGCTAAGCCTTCCAGAAATAATAAGCGTTGTGTTTGTGCTTTCGCATCATAAGGAGATAAGATTTCGGGATTTTGACTATGCGCGATCGCGATTAATTTAATGACCCAGTCATATCCCCGAGACAAGAAAATTTCTAAACTAATCGGGGCTGGATCTTGACTGATGCCACTGGTAATCGGAACGTAACGTTGATGTTTTGCTCCATAAGCAGCAGCAAACATAATGACATCTGCATAGGTTTCAAAAGTGCCTTTGCTTTCTTTCCCCATTGTTAGGGCTTGTACCAGAGGGGCTTGCTGCTTCGCGATGCGAATCCGATGAACTGCCATTCGTCAAATGACTTGTCATAATTCTTGATTGTCCTGATTCTAACTTGTCTTCTCAGTTTTCTCATGAAATCATTACTTTCTGCTTAGCTTTAACTTAGGAGTTACTCAGAAAAAACACTGATGCTAGAAGTTAAGGGAAGGAAGATACATCGAGATACAGTAACAGAGGGAAAAGTTTATTTCTTGTCCCTCTCGTTTCCCTCCCCCAATCGCGACAAATCAATTGGAGGAAAAGATGATGAAACGCTTGTTAACAGGGGCAATTGTTACTGTTGTCTTTGCAACCACCGCTTCTGCTGTTATGGCAAGCGAAGCCGCTGTCACTGCCATTAGTTCAGAAACACAAGAAATCAAACCCTTTAATCTTGTCCATCGTGCTTACAGTGGTCATTTTTCTGATCAAGGTATTCCGGGTTTTCATGGTTTGACTATGGCTTATCGTAGTGGTCAGTTGAATGCCGAAGATTTGATCGAAACTGCCATCAATCAAGGACGACTCTCGCCAGAGACTTTAGATGACACAGGCTATGTCAATGCGGTAAGGTCTCAACTCCGCAAATTAGAACGAAGTAACCACGATGGTAGTATTCGCCAATAATTGAGCATTGAGCTTTTTATGGTATTGCTATTACCGATAGGGAAAGGGAAAAATTCTAATCAAAAAGGACAATCGCGCGATCGCGCTGGGAGATAATCCGATAAGATAGCTGTTTAGTCGAAATTAAATTTAGAGTTAGAATTCAGCAATGACAAACACTTATCGCATCACCCTACTCCCCGGAGACGGCATTGGTCCGGAGATTATTGCGGTCGCCGTAGATGTCCTGAAAGCAGTGGGAAAACAGTGTGACTTAGAATTTACCTTTACCGAAGCTCTGATGGGAGGGGCTGCCATTGAGGCAACTGGCGATCCTTTACCGAAAGAAACTTTAGAGACTTGTCGTCAGAGTGATGCGGTTTTACTCGCAGCCATTGGTGGATATAAATGGGATCACTTACCCCGTCATCAACGACCCGAAACTGGATTACTGGGATTAAGAGCAGGTTTAGAGTTATTTGCCAATTTGCGTCCAGCAAAGATTTTACCGCAATTAGTTGATGCTTCTACGCTCAAACGGGAGATTGTAGAAGGGGTGGACATTATGGTGGTGCGAGAATTAACCGGTGGTGTTTATTTTGGGGAACCCAAAGGGATTTTTAGCACCGAAACGGGACAGCAGCGTGGGGTGAATACCATGGCTTATACGGATGCTGAAATTGATCGCATTGCCAAAGTTGCGTTTGAAATTGCCCAAAAACGGAATAAACAACTGTGTTCGGTTGATAAAGCCAATGTTTTAGAAGTTTCTCAATTGTGGCGCGATCGCGTAACGGCTCTTGCTCGTTCTTATCCCGATATCGAACTTTCCCACTTGTATGTGGATAATGCAGCCATGCAATTAGTTCGCGCCCCCAAACAATTCGACACGATTGTTACTGGAAATCTCTTTGGAGATATTCTGTCTGATGCTGCTGCCATGTTAACCGGTAGTATTGGGATGTTACCT
>JAVLCL010000223.1:0-1133 GCA_031580825.1 Halothece sp. Uz-M2-17 | reverse complement strand
CAGATATTGCCGGAGAAAATAAAGCCAATCCTTTAGCACAAGTGTTAAGTGCTGCGATGATGTTACGGTATGGACTCGATGAGCCAACCGCAGCCGATAAAATCGAACAAGCCGTGTTCAACGTATTAGACCAAGGATATCGCACGGGAGATATTATGTCAGACGGGATGACTTTTGTGGGATGTCAAGAAATGGGATCAGCTTTATTAGAAGCATTGTAACAGTAACCTGTCGGGGCGAACGGTGGTTCGCCCATACCCCGTGATCAAAAGATATTTGGTGAAAACGAGGAACCAATCTTTTATAAAAAATAATGAAACCGTCACTCATTGTTATTTGTGGTGCGACTGCAACTGGAAAGTCGAGTTTAGCCCTACAACTTGCACAAGATTTGAATACTGTTATTTTAAGTGCAGATTCTCGACAAGTTTATCGAAAATTTGATATTGGAACGGCAAAACCCACTCCAAAAGAACAAGCCTTCGTTCCTCATTATCTCATTGATATTTGTGAACCAACGGAAACACTAACCGTTGCTGAATATCAAGAGCAAGCTAATCATTTAATTGCTTCTCTTCCTCAATCTCCTTTATTATTAGTGGGGGGAACCGGACTCTATATCAAAGCCATTACAAAAGGTTTAAAAATTCCTCGCGTTTCCCCTCAACCGGACTTAAGATCGCGCTTAGAAGGTTTAGGTCAAACTCAACTTTATGCGTTTTTACAACAAGTTGATCCAGTTGCTGCCACCAAAATTCATCCCAATGATCAAGTGCGCACACTTCGGGCGTTAGAAGTTTTTTATGTCACCGGAAAACCGATCAGCGAACAACAAGGAGAAAATCCACCTTCATATCCCATCCTACAAATTGGTTTAGATTGTTCTCCGGATGATTTAACTCGAAGAATTAGCTATCGTACGGAAAAAATGTTAGCTTCTGGTTTAATAGAAGAAGTCCAAGGAATTATTGATCAATATGGTTGGTCACTCCCTTTGTTAAATACCCTTGGCTATCAAGAAATCAAAGATTACTTAGCGGGAAAAACTGACTTAACCACGGCAAAAGACTTGATTATTCTCCACACTCGTCAGTTTGCAAAACGACAACGGACCTGGTTTCGATCGCAGCGAG
>JAVLCL010000222.1:0-5871 GCA_031580825.1 Halothece sp. Uz-M2-17 | reverse complement strand
CATTACACATTTGAATCAAGGTTTGCACGAGGTGAGATGTCTTCTTAACAACAGCAATACCATGACTCGCCAGTGTAGAAAGGGCTATCTTTGGAATTACATTAACGATTTGCCCATAGCCAAGGTAGAGACTCTCGTTGCTGTTTTTCAAACTCCGCAATTTGATCAGCTTTTTGTAACGTTAAGCTAATGTCATCTAAGCCATTGAGTAAACAGTGTTTCCGAAATTCATCTACCGTAAAGGGAATCGTTTCCTGATTATGACGACGAATCACTTGTTCCGGTAAATCAACGGTCATCGTTGCTGTTTCCGGATTTTTTGCGTCTTCCATGAGAGTATCAACGTCGGTTTGCGCTAATGCAATAGGAAGAATGCCATTTTTAAAGCAGTTATTAAAGAAAATATCAGCAAAACTCGGGGCAATCACACAACGAATCCCAAAATCCAGTAATGCCCATGGTGCGTGTTCGCGAGATGACCCACAGCCAAAATTATCTCCTGCAATTAAAATGTTTGTCTCACGATAAGGATTTTGATTCAAAACAAAATCAGGAATTTCTTCACCGTTTTCCTGAAAGCGCAACTCATCAAATAAAACCTTGCCTAACCCTGTTCGTTTAATCGTTTTCAGATGTTGTTTCGGAATAATCATATCCGTGTCAACATTCATCATTGGTAAAGGGGCAGCAATTCCCGTTAAGGTTGTAAATTTCTCCATTTTGGTTCTTGGTTCTTTGTTCTTCGTTATTAGTGAGTCGGACAAGAGGAATCTCTAACTATTCATTGTCGTTAATCTAATTCTCGGACATCAGTTAATTTTCCAGTGATTGCAGCAGCAGCAGCCATTGCTGGACTGACTAAATGCGTGCGTCCCCCGCGTCCTTGTCGTCCTTCAAAATTGCGGTTCGAGGTAGAAGCACAACGTTCCCCTGGTTTGAGTTGATCGGCATTCATCGCTAAACACATGGAACAACCGGGTTCACGCCAATCAAAACCCGCTTCCTTGAAAATAATATCTAAGCCCTCTTGTTCCGCTTGATGTTTCACTAAGCCAGAACCCGGAACAATCATCGCATAAACGCCATCAGCAACTTTGCGTCCTTCTGCAACTTTCGCGACTTCTCGCAAGTCTTCAATGCGTCCGTTAGTACAAGACCCGATAAAGACCGTATCCACAGGAACCTCAGTGAGTTTCGTTCCAGGGGTGAGTCCCATGTATTCCAACGCCCGTTTGACGGCTTGCTGACGATTAAAATCGCCGAATTCATCCGGATCTGGGACACTTTCTGTAATCGGTAACACATCTTGGGGGCTGGTTCCCCAAGTGACTTGTGGGATAATTTCACTGGCTTTTAAGGTGACTTCTTTGTCATAAGTCGCTCCTGCATCCGACGGTAAAGATTGCCAGTAAGCAACGGCTTTTTCCCAATTTTCCCCTTGTGGGGCTAAAGGACGACCCTTAATGTAATTAAATGTGGTTTGATCCGGGGCAATTAATCCCGCACGTGCTCCGGCTTCAATGGACATATTGCAAATGGTCATTCGTCCTTCCATACTGAGGCTGTGAATCGCTTCTCCTGCATATTCAATAACGTGACCGGTTCCGCCAGCGGTGCCAATTTTACCAATAATGGCAAGGATGATATCTTTTGCGGTTACCCCGAAAGGAAGTGAGCCTTCCACAGTAATTCTCATGTTTTTGGGCTTTCTCGCTTGTAGGGTTTGGGTGGCGAGAACGTGCTCCACTTCCGATGTGCCAATCCCAAACGCCAGCGCACCAAATGCGCCATGAGTGGAAGTATGGCTATCCCCGCAGACAATTGTCATCCCCGGTTGGGTTAACCCTTGTTCAGGACCAATAATATGGACAATCCCTTGGCGTTCATCACTCATCCGAAAGAGTGGAATCCCCATTTCTTCTGCGTTGCGTTCGAGGGTTTCCACTTGGAGGCGACTTTGAGGTTCTTTAATGCCTTCTGAGCGATCTGAGGTAGGAACGTTATGATCCGCGACGGCGAGGGCTGCTTGCGGTTGACGGGGCGTGCGGTTTGCTAAACGGAGTCCTTCAAAGGCTTGGGGACTGGTGACTTCATGAATTAAATGACGATCAATGTAGAGCAGACAAGTACCATCATCTTGTTGATCCACTAAATGCTGATTCCAGATTTTATCGAAGAGAGTTTGCGGTTTGCTCATTTGAGGAGACGATTGATTCATTTCAAGATAGGGACATAGCATTTTCCATCGAGATGAAGTACAAACTAATTGACTTTGGTTACTATCTAACCCTCTTGCCTGTTGCCTGTTGCCTATTGCGGATTGCCTTAATCAGGACCAATTGCGACTTCATCATTTAAAGATTGCTACAGAGACTATTTTGCCAAATTTGGTGCGTTTCGGCACAGAAATCTGCTAGAAGTTCTGAAATGATAACTTTCTGCTACAAAACAGATACCATATCATCGCGATGGACAACGGTTTCTGCTGTGGCGTAACCGAGAATGGTCGGGATTTTCTGAGACTGATAACCTTGAATCTGTCGTAGTTCACTGCTGCTGTAACTGACTAACCCACGAGCAATTTCTTTCCCATCACTATCACATAAGGCTAAGGCTTCTCCCGCTTGAAAGTCCCCTTCAACTTTTGTGATTCCTGCTGCAAGGAGTGATTTACCACGATCGCGTATGGCTTTCACTGCTCCATCATCTAGATATAGCTTACCAACGGGAACTAGGCTATAAGCAATCCAACGTTTACGGGCATTTTCCCCTCGCGGTTGCGCTTCAAACTGGGTTCCGATTGTTTCTCCAGCTAAAATTTTATGAATGTCTTAGGGTCGTCGTCCATGAGTAATAATGGTTTTTACCCCTGCACCGGTGGCAATGCGAGCAGCTTCTAATTTTGTTACCATGCCACCGGTTCCCCATTGGGAGCCACTTTTGCCGGCTTTACTTTGTAATTCTTCAAGTTCTTCTCGTGTGACCACCCTTTTAATCGGTCGCGCTTCTGGATTTTCTCGCGGATCTGCAGAATACAACCGATCGACATCAGTGAGGAGAAATAAATAATCGGCTTCCACTAAACTTGCTACTAATGCCGACATGGTGTCGTTATCCCCAAAGTTTAATTCTTCCACCGCAACGGTATCGTTTTCATTGACGATGGGAATCACCCCTAAATCCAGTAGAGCTTGAAAGGTATTGTAAATATTGACGTAGGAAGTCCTTTGAATTAACTCTTGACGGGTTAGTAAGACTTGCGCGATCGGTTGTCGTAGTGTAGAAAATAAATCATCGTAGATGCGAATCAGTCGTCCTTGTCCAACCGCAGCAACGGCTTGATTTAAGGAAATCGTTCGCGGACGTTCTTTTAAGTTTAATCGTTCACAACCCACCCCAGTTGCCCCAGAGGATACTAGGATGACCCTTATATCCTGTGCACGAAGTTCAGTTAGGGTTTCTGCTAGTGCTGCAATATTGGCAATGGCAAGAGAAGCAGTTTGCGGTTGGGTCACACTGGATGTGCCAATTTTAACAACAATGGTTTGAGGCATGGTGGATGAGGAAGAATTTCAAACAATTAGGGCAATTACCCTTATATCGCGGATAACTGCCCCAACTATATCGGATCTTAAATATGTTTAGGGTCTTTATCTTGGCTGACCCCATTTGTATCGATTTTTATAATTGCATATCTTGTTTTGTTACTATTTGTTTTTTTATATTTTTTTTATATTTCCTGAGATTAAGGTTGGTTAGTATGGGGTGAACTTTGACTTTTATCTTTCAGGCTAACTCCCAGCCAACGAGAAATTTGCACTTCTAAACGGCGGATGGGATAACTACGATCCACAACTGCGGGATCAACCATGGGTTCAACTAATATTGTAAACATTTGTAAACGATTTCCGGCTAACACATCTGTAAACACGCGATCGCCGACCATGGCAATTTGATCCACGGGTAATTGCATTCCTTCTGCTGCTTCT
The DNA here is from genome assembly GCA_031580825.1 of Halothece sp. Uz-M2-17. Lineage (GTDB taxonomy): Bacteria > Cyanobacteriota > Cyanobacteriia > Cyanobacteriales > Rubidibacteraceae > Halothece. Next base: position 1,882 of record JAVLCL010000222.1, on the reverse strand, counting down.
CGCAATCGTTTCCGAGAGGGTTTTCGTGCACCTAAGATGTAGGGAAGTTCTAGGGATTTTGCAATTCCCCCAATCCGATTTTCACTAAGATTATTACTCACTAACCAAATCTTAGCGGTTTGGCGAATTTCTTCGACCCAATGAATTAATTCAGCGGAGGCTTGGCGAGATTTTAAGGGAACTAAGGTTTCATCTACATCGAGAATTAAACCTTGTAATTGATGTTTTTTGAGAATATCAGCACTGAGGTGAACCACAGGCTTTCCTAGCACTAAACTCGGTTGTAATAGATCAGTCCACATTATTGTTAGTCATTAGTCATTAGTCATTGGTCATTCGTTATTTGGTCACTGATTTCTGATTTGTGCCATCATTTGATTAGTATCGGTTGCAGGTTCTAAACAGGTCAAGCCTTTACAAACGAGCGCGATCGCGCTGTCAGGTAAATGGGTTTCAACACGATAGGTACAAGTGGGTAAATATTGATTCATTAGGGCTTGTAATTGTTCGGAAGTCGAACGAACTAAAGTCCCATGCAAATACCAATCCAAACCCGAAAATAATCCTGGACAAGCCTGGGGAGACTTCTCCATAATACTGCTAAAGGCGTGGAGTGTTTTTTCTGCACTGGCGAGATAATTGGTTTGTTCGGTGATTTCAAAAAGTTGAATCAGGTTGGCAACAGCAACTCCATTCGCTGCGGGTGTGGCATTATCAATGTAAGTTCGTTCTCGTACAATTAAATCGTTACTGCTATCGTTTGCGGTATTAAAGTAACCCCCTGTTTCCACACTCCAGAGATATTCATCAAACTCGGCTTGGAGTTGAACGGCTTTGTCTAACCATTGCGGTTGTTCCGGATGACAAGCATGGAGATCGAGGAGTGCTTTAATAAAAAGGGCATAATCTTCTGATTGTGCGGAAACGGTTGCTTTCCCGTTGTAGTTGAGGCGATGAAAGCGTCCTTCTACCCATTGATTTTCCCAAATAAAATTAGTTGCTTTAACCGCACAGTTCCAATAACTGTTTTCACCAAATACTGCATACGCCCTTGCTAAACCAGAGATCATTAAGCTATTCCAAGCGGTGATCATTTTGGTATCAGTTACAGGGGGAATGCGTCCTTTCCAAGGGGTTGCTTTGGCTTCGCTGTTATTTGTCGCTGGGGGAAAGGTAGCAATGGGAGAAGTGCCATAACGGGCGTTAAATAGCTTTTTCAGGGCGTTTTTTGCCTCATTTGATAAATTGCCCCCATTTTGCCGTTGTAAGACGTTGCTGCCTTCAAAATTGCCCTCTGCGGTGACAGTAAATTCAGATTGCAGGGCTTGTAATTCTTCTGCGGTGAGGAGGGTTTCCAGTTCGCGATAAGACCAGACATAAAACGCCCCTTCTTCCGGTTCTTCGGCTTCGGAGGTGGTAAAGCTATCGGCATCTTGAGACCCATAAAAATAGCCTTCGGGTGCTGTCATTTCTCGTTGTAGCCATTCTACTGTGTGCGCGATCGCGCTCTTAAATGCCGGTTCTTGCACCCCACTACTCCATAAGTTGGCTAAATACTCCACAATTTGCCCGTTATCATAGAGCATTTTTTCAAAGTGGGGAACGGTCCATGTCCCATCAACGGTATAACGATGGAAACCGCCACCGACATGATCATAAATTCCGCCGAGAGCCAGATCATAGCCTCGCTGTTGAGCAACATCTTTCGCATCATATCGGGACTCATCATTAAATCGGGTTCCCCGTAAAGCGAGTTGTGCATAAGGAATCATGGGAAAACTGGGAGGGGTTCCCCGATGGCTAGTAATTCCGACACCGGTTTCGATTCCTTTAATCAGTAAATCTTGATTGAGATTCGTTTGTGTTTCGGGAAGTGTCGCAG
>JAVLCL010000221.1:0-5900 GCA_031580825.1 Halothece sp. Uz-M2-17 | reverse complement strand
TGAAACTCACCTATACCTTACTATTGCCTGTTGCCTAGCGCGTAGCGCTATAGTAACCGATTTACCCCTTGATTTCATAAGCGTATGTGCATTTAAATGGGGATGATTCAGCGACCAAGATGGTCGCACTATAATGGTTTTGCAATTCCTGATGTTTTGATTTAAATGCGTAACAGCTTACTCTTTAACAATTAAATATAACTAATCACAATCAATATTGAGTTAAATTTCTTGTCCATGACGATTCTTGAGGAACTTTATGAGATCTTTTTTTATCATGGGGAAATAGGGCACATATCAATGCTTAAAGCTGACACTGATGGTGAAATTGAATCGTCCTTGAATCAATCTCAATCTTGATGACCCGAAATCATTAATTATTATGAAACCTCAACTATTTGCGATTTTTACCCTTGCTACCTTTACCAGTACAACTTTACCGACTCAGGCTCAAGACATCGAAGCAAGAGAAACATCTGCTCCCACAGAAGTTTTTATGTGTGATCAAACTCAAGAAACACCCCGTACTATTATTATGGGCTTGGTTGGTTCCGATGATCCAGAGCCGATTCCAATGATTGATTGGTCAGCACAATATTTTGAATCGGCAAGTGAGGCTCTATCTCTGTGTGAAGAAGTCTCGCAAGAGCTACAAATGTTGTATGAATCAGGGAAATTAACCCGTCTCTCTCTGGTTGCTGGAACATTAGAGGGAGAATCAGTTGCTTGTCTGGAAGAAGAGATGGGAGAAGGCTGCCAGCGCGATCGCGTTCTTTTTCCGTTAGAGACAGAACGCCCAGCAGAAGAAGTCCTTGGGGAACTCATTGCTGCTGATTTTCAACCCCCTCGGACTCGGGGTGATTTCCCGACTCGCCTCAACTTTAATATCTTAAAATTACTGAGACCTTAAGAAATGAACACTCACCTTTTAGCTGCTTTGTCCCTTGTTTCCTTTGCCAGTGTAACCTTACCGAGTTCCGCTCAGGAAATGGAGGAAAGAGACCTGATAGTTCCGATAGTAGAAGCAAAAGCCACAGAAATGTTTCGTTGTAACCCGAGCGCAAATCCTCCAAGCACAATTGTTACAGAAATGGCGAGTGCTGAGAATGGAGAGCCACTGCCATTAATTCATTGGTCAGCCCAATATTTTCAGTCGGAAAACGAAGCTCTGTCTCTGTGTGAAAAGGTCTCACAACAGTTACAAGCCCTTTATGAAGCGGGAGAATTAATGAATTTATCACTGGTGTCTGGAGAAATGAATGGAGAAGCTGTGGTTTGTCTAGAAAAAGATGTTGGAGCAGGCTGCGATCGCGTTCTCTTTACCCTTGATACTAACCGCAATCCAAAAGTTGTTCTCTATGAACTGATTGCTGCGGAATTTAAACCTCCCCGCACCCGTGGTGATTTCCCAACTCGTCTTGATTTTAGTTTCTTAGATTGGTTTTATAATTCCCAGAATTAGTGTCAGCACAAGTCTTCAGGTCTTAATGATTCTCAGGACTGGCGAGGGGGACTTCCTCTACTTCAGCTAAACGCTCTAAGGCAAGGCGAGATGAAGAATTTCCCCCTGATAATCGTTTGAGTAATTTTGGACGAGGATCATGAAGAATATAGAAAATTTCTTCTCCAGGTTGCCATTCTTGATCCGCCTTCACCACTTGTAGCGCATTACCCCGTTTCACCAATAGCGGTAATAATTCCCCTCCACGAATCAGGGCTTGTAAATGAGCTTGTTGAAAGGAAAAACCTTCTTCGCGCAACACGGTATGACCTAATTTAATTTTGCCTTCTTCCACATATTGATTCCAGACTTTAATCGGAATTTCGGACATAAAAGCTTGATTCACCTTGGTTTTATTAGCAGAAGTCCGCGCCTGAGAATTTTTTGGAAACGCTGCAAACACTCTCGGCGGTTGAAACTCTTCTAAAGCTCTTTGCGCTAAAACTAAATTCACTTCTCCATTATTCGTTGTTGCTAAGAAAGTCCCTAAAGATTCAATTCCCGCCTCTTCTAAAACCGTTTCATCTAAGCCACTACTTTGAATGACATTTAAGTTTGCTGCTTCGGCTAACTCACAGGCTTCAGAATCGGTATCAATCATAACCACGGATTCTCCCTCTTGCTGGAACAATTCGCCGACTAAACGACCCAAGGGGTTACACCCAATAATTACGGCTCCTTTTGCCCCTTCTGAGGTGAGATTCAACCATCTTGCTACCCAGCGCGCACTTAAGCCTTGAATGACTACCGTCATCATAATCGTTAAGAAGACAATTGCCTTCAAAGAGTCTCCCCCAGTAATTCCCCGTTGGGTCAGTAAAATCGCAAATAAAGAAGCAACAGAGGCAGAAACAATGCCTTTTGGACCCACCCAACTCACAAATAGTTTTTGTCGCCAGTCGAGGTTACTCCCCAACGTACAGACCCAAACACTAAGAGGACGGACTAACAACATTAAACATAAAACCGTTAGCACGCTTCCCCAACCTAAGGCAAGGATACTGGCAAGGGATAGGTCTGCTGCGAGGAGAATAAAGAGAACAGAGACCCCTAACATGGTTAATTGTCCTTTAAAGCGTCTCAGCATTCGTTCTTCAGGCACTGATAAAGAGCGCACCACCATTCCTGCTAAGACAACTGCCATTAACCCTGATTCACTGCGGATCATTTGAGATAAACCAAATAAACCCCAAACCCCTGCTAGAACCACAAGGTTTTTTAAATCTTCAGAGAGGAAATCAAGCCGTCTTTTGAGAAGTAACCCGATCGCGCTTCCCCCGATTAAACCAATAGCAATGCCAATACCACCCCGTAACAGTAGCCCATTTAGAACTTCCATTACACCCGCTTCACTATTGAGAATTGTATCCAGTACAACAACCGCTAAAATTGCGCCAACCGGATCAATTAATACCCCTTCTCCTTCTAACAGGGTTGCCACTTGTCGATCCACAGCCACTTGTTTTAATAAAGGACTAATGACAGTTGGACCCGTAACAACGACTAAAGAAGCGTAGAGAAACGCTAATTGCCAAGGAAATTCTCCTAACCAGTGGGCTGCCATACTCCCACCAAATAAAGTAATTCCTGTGCCAATCGTGACTAAATTTCGTAAACTGCTTGAAACTCTTCCTAAATCTCTTAATTCAAGGTTAAGACCCCCTTCAAATAAAATAATGGCAACTAAAAGGGCAACAATCACTTCTAAACCTACACCTAATTCACTCGGGTGGAGCAGATTGAGTCCATCAGATCCTAAAGCAATACCAATGAGCAAAAGAAAAACAATGCCAGGAATCTTAAATGTTTCTCCTAGTACTTGAGCCGTAATTCCTGCACAAACAGCAATTACAATTTGTAAGGTAATCGTGAATGATCCATCCATAAGATCTGTTGGGGAAAAGAAGGGTTAAACAGTGATGAGGAATCGCAATGATGAACTAAAAAATGGCAAAAGATACCCCCAGCATTTTACCATCTCATCTTAGCAAACTGGGTATAAAGACTTAATCAGTTTGACTTCAAAATTTGACTTGATTGGGTCAATATTGTTCTTCGTTTCTTCCATAACAGACTGAAATTAAATGACCTAGAAAAATAGTTTGAGGATGAGAAGGCAAAACAGCAAGTGATCAAAGAATTACAATGGGTTGACTGTTTTGCCAAATGATTTCGATGAAACCTTAAGACCAGTTATGTTATCTCTAGAAATAATCGTGCTCATATCAGTTTATGGATCGTCAGACTTTTGCAGGGGATGACTCGACGAATCGCATTCGTCATCATAATATTTGGACAGAACGTTTGCTTGTCGTTGCCCTTTTGGCAGCAGGATTGTTAGTCTTTACTATCAATTTAGGAGGAGTACCGCTTCGCGATTGGGATGAAGGAACAGTGGCGCAAGTCGCGCGAGAGATTTGGCAAGCCCCAGAAAATAGCAACCGTTGGTTATTTCCGACACTTTGGGAAGAACCCTATTTAAATAAACCGCCTTTAGTCCATGATCTGATTGCGCTTTGTTATCGGTGGGGTGGTGTCAATGAAACTATGGCTCGTCTTCCCTCTGCGTTGCTGATGGCAGTTTCTGTCCCCTTGACTTATGGCTTGGGCAAAGAACTATTTTTACTGCGTCAACCGGCCTTATTCTCAGCACTGGTTTATTTAACGACTCTGCCTTTAGTGCGTCATGGACGTTTAGCGATGCTCGATGGGGCAGTGGTTTGTTTTACTGTTTTTTTGATGTGGTCAGTGCTGCGATCGCGCCGTGATTTACGTTGGTGTTTAGGCATTGGCATCAGTTTAAGTCTAATTGGACTCACCAAAGGAATCATCGCCCTTTTATTAGGAGGAATTGCCTTTGGGTTTATCGCTTGGGATACCCCTCGTTTATTTCGGAGTGTTTATTTTTGGGGAGGAATTAGCCTTGGTTGTTTACCAGTGCTCAGTTGGTATAGCTTGCAATGGATTAATTATCAAGGGGCATTTGTCGAAACTGCTGTTTTTTCTCAATCCTTTAGCCGGTTGTGGCGTGCTGTGGATAATAACAGTGGTCCTCCTTGGTATTATTTCCTACGGTTACTCCATTTTCTCCCTTGGCTCATTTTTGCGCTATCCGGACTACAGTTGGCTTGGAAAAATCAAATCTGGAGTTGGTCAAAACTGATTTTAGTTTGGAGTGGCGTTTATTTTCTGGCGATTACGCTGATGAGTACGAAACTCCCTTGGTATATCTTGCCGTTATATCCTGCGCTAGCCTTAGCAGCAGGGAAAATGTTAACAGAAACGTTTCGCTATCCCCGTGAACTTCCTTATCCTCGGGATTGGGGAATCTTGCTCCTGTTTTTAGGCGGAGTGGGGTTAGCAGCCAGTATTTATTTTGGTGTGAGTGAAGAGGGGAATACAAAGTTAATGATTATTACTTTAGCAGTGGCGTTAACAACAGCAATGAGTGGGGGATTAGTCTTACAACGCAACCCGCAATTTATTAATATTTTGATTTGGGGAATGTATGTATCTTTACTGTTATTAGTCAGTTCATCCCAGTGGTTATGGGAATTAAACGAAGCCTATCCCGTGAAACCTGTTGCCATGCTAATTCAAGATCAAGTACCAGAGAGCGCGCCCATTTATACCTCTTTTGATTATGAGCGTCCGTCTCTCAATTTTTATGCTCAAAAACAAATCTTGCCAGCGACATTAGAGCAATTGCAATACTATTGGGAAAAAGACCCCGGCACTTATTTATTAGTTGATCCCGAGACACTGCAAAAATTATCCTTCCGGGAGGAATCAAGACAACATTATCAAGCCCCCCCGCATTGGCATTTAATTCGTCATCAAACCTCAGAAGATGTAGTTTATGATGGTAAAGTCACCCCTGTCCCTGCGCCTTCATTAAAATGACCCCCTGCGGGAACTGCACCAGAAAAAACTAATCCTCGTTGGGCATCAAGGCTTAAAATCGCTCCCTCGCGAATGGTTTTTGTTGCTCCTTCAAAACCGACAATAACCGGAATGCCTAAGCGCAAACCAATGACAGCAGCATGACTGGTGAGGCTACTTTCTTCGGTAATAATGCCGGTTGCTTTACGAATGGCTTCAACGTAATCGGCATTGGTATGGGGAACCACTAAAATTTCACCCGGACGGAAATTTCCCACCTCTTTGGCACTTTTTGCCACACGAGCGCGACCACTCACCGTCCCATGACCAATCCCGACCCCCCGACCTAACACAGCAGTGACTACTTCTACTTTCACTAAATCAGTTGATCCGGCAACGCCTTGTAATGTGCCAGCCGTCATTACGACTAAATCCCCCTCGGACAATAATCCTTATTCTTGCGCCACATTGAGAGCAGCTTTGAAGGTTTGCCCTGTGGAGGGTAAATCAAGGACTA
>JAVLCL010000220.1:0-5908 GCA_031580825.1 Halothece sp. Uz-M2-17 | reverse complement strand
TAATCGCCAATGCGTTCTAGATCTCGAATGAGTTGCATAAACGCACTAATCACTCGTAAATCGGTTGCGACAGGAGCCTGCAAAGTCATTAGGGCTGCGCAGTCTAATTCAATTTGGCGATAGTATTGGTCAATTTGTTTATCAAGATCATTAATTTGTGTCGCAGCTTCCAAATTTTGATGAAAGAGGGCTTCATGACTCAAACGAAATGATTGTTCAACTAACGCTCCCATGCGCAGAACATCTTGTTCGACTCGTTTTAAGGAACGGTCAAAGTAAGAATTCCGAGAATCACTATTATGAGAAGACCAATAACTCAACACATTTTATGTGGATCTATTCCACGCAGAAAGTTTTACTGATCATATATAGTGCTACGCACTGGGGAAAGGGACAAGGTAAGCCATAACTTATTTTTTTGATTTCAATCTGTCCTAACCCAAATGAGTAGTGCTATAACACTAAGTTAATCTTTTTTGAGGAGACTTGACAAGCAATAAGATTGCCATTTATTTCTGAGAAGGATCAGTTGAGATCTCTTCTAAACTGACGTTTGGGAGTTCAAGTTGTAACCAAGCTCCCCCTGTGTCAGGATGATTTTTAGCTTGAATTCTCCCGCCATGAGCCAAAATAATTTGTCGTGTAATGGATAATCCTAGTCCTGTCCCTGAAGATCGAAATCCTGTGGTTGAGGAATCAGGAGAATCTTTTTTTTCGACTGCAATTTCATTCCCCCGATAGAGGCGATCAAACACTCGTAAAATATCTGTTTTTGATAAACCTTGACCTTGATCAACAATATTAATTTGTACCCAATCCTCTGGCTTATTAATCCGATGAGAAGGGAGTAAGATCAAATTTACCCAAATATTACTGTGCGACGGACTATATTTAATCGCGTTATCAAAAAGGTTCAGAAAGACTTGCGTTAAACGAGAATGATCGGCAGTGATAAATAATGATTGTTCTCCCTTATAAATTAATTGTAATTGTTTTTGGTCAGCTAGAGGCTTTAGCGTTTCCCAAGCAGACTTAATGAGACTTTCTAGGGCAAAATATTCCCTTTTAAGGTTTTGTTGCGGTCTTTTTTCGAGTTGAGAAATTTCTAACCAATCTTCAATCAGACGAATGAGCCGATTTGCCTCTTGCAGCATTTGCTCAACCCAACGACTTTCTGGGGGTTGCAATCGAGTTTGTAGGGCTTCTGCAACCAAACGAATCGAAGTCAGAGGAGTTCTCAATTCATGAGTGAGATCAGAAAACAGACGGTCAGATTGTTGAGATAACTCAACTAGAGGTTGCTGATTTTCCAGAAAGACACCCACTTCATCTTCTGGTAGGGGATAACTTGATCCTTTAAGTGCAATAGAAATTGCATAATTTTCAGTGGAAGATTGATGACTGGTATCGCTTGAAAAATCTGTAGTATGAAAAACCCACTCTTGAACTTGAGGTTGTTGACTTTTGCGAGTTTCTTCAATCAATTGATCAAGTTCATAAGAACGAACTAATTCTAGGAGCAATCGCACTTGACCTTGTTGCCAACGATTGAGTCGGAGTAGCTGTCGTGCTTGTTGATTACACCATAACAAGTGATTTTCCTCATCTACTTGAATATAGCCAATGGGAGCTACTTCCAGTAAATCTTGCCAAATTTCTAATTGATGTTGTAGTTGATCGGCATGGGCTTGGATCCGCAAAATTTCTCGGCGTAAGCGATTACTTAACGGCAAAGAAATATTTTCCGGATGTTGCCCCGATAATTCTTGTAAAAGGTAGCGTAATTTTTTTTGTGAAGAGCGTTTGTGCCAGTAACCAATCAGTAGTCCGATTAATAAGCCACTGGTAAAGATAAATAATAAGGTGAGAGTCATGAATGTTTGAATGATTGATCCTCTGTGTTAAAGGATACTTCTCATCCTATTCAGTGGGCATTAATTTTCATTCATCACTATTTGCTTGAAGATTAACCAAATCGGTAACCAAAACCTCGTACTGTAACAATATAAGAGGGTTGGGAGGGATCCGGTTCTAATTTTTCCCGTAACCAACGAATATGAACATCAACGGTTTTTGTATCACCGAGAAAATCAGGTCCCCAAATTTGTTCAATGAGTTGTTCTCGTGACCAAACCCGACGAGGAGAACCAATAAAGAGTTCCAGTAGCCTAAATTCTTTTGGAGAAAGACTAATTTCTTCTCCCCGAACAGTAACCCGACATTCTTGAGGAAACAGGGTAATATCTTGATATTGAAGGACAGGGCTTTGAGGGAGGTGACTAAACCGTTGTCGCCGTAATAGAGCTCGACAGCGAGCAATGAATTCAGGCATACTAAAGGGCTTAGTAATGTAGTCATCTGCACCCACTTCTAACCCTAAAACGCGATCGGTTTCACTTGCTTTGGCACTTAGGATCAATACAGGAACAATATTACCTTGGTAACGTAACCACCGACAGATATCTAATCCATTGATTTGCGGTAGCATCAAATCTAAAACAATTAAATCGTATGGAAAGTCACCGTTACTAGAATCTTCTGCTTGTAATAAATTAGAAGCCATTCGTCCATCTGTTGCGACAGAAACCTCATAGCCTTCTTCTTTGAGAGAAAGGACAACCATTTCTCGAATTAAGTCTTCATCTTCTACGACAAGAATGCGAGCAGTCTGGGTAAATTCCTGACTCGAAGAACTTTTTGGTATATCAAGAGACAGCATATAACTCCATTATGTTTTAGATACTCTAGCCAACATATATCTCAAAATGGGACACTTTAGGGAAAATATTTGTTTTTTTAAGGTTTAAAGTGGAGTTAACTAGAGAATAATCAATTGAATCACTTATGTTGCTCCATTTACAGACTTGGCAAGAAGTTGAACAGTATTTAGAACAATCTCGGGGAATTATTATTCCCATTGGTTCAACGGAACAACACGGACCCACAGGGTTAATTGGAACGGATGCAATTTGTGCTGAAGTCATTGCCAAAGGAGTGGGAGAAACAACCGATACTTTAGTTGCACCAACGATTAATGTTGGTATGGCTTTACATCATCTTGCTTTTCCTGGAAGCCTCAGTTTACGCCCGACAACTTTAATTCACGTTATCCAAGATATCACTTCTAGTTTAGCGTCTTCTGGGTTTCAGCGATTCTTTTTTATTAATGGTCATGGGGGAAATATTGGAACTTTAAAAGCTGCTTTTTCTCAAACCTATGCCCATCTTGCGGACTTAAAGTTACCGGAAGCGGATCAAGTGTATTGCCAAGTTTCCAATTGGTTTATGTGTCGTGAGGTTCGGGAATTAGCAAAAGAATTATATGGTGATGAAGAAGGATCACACGCAACACCCAGTGAAGTTGCAGTTACTCAATATGCGTATCCTGAGGCGATTAAATCTGCCTATTTGGAGAAAGAAGTGTCTTCGGGACACCCCATTTATAGTGCTGAAGATTTCCGCCGTCATTATCCTGATGGAAGAATGGGATCGAATCCTGCGCTTGCGACCCCTGAACACGGTAAACAGTTCTATGAAACGGCAGTGAAAGCATTAAGTAATCAGTATTTAAAGTTTCTTGAGAGTTAGTGATTGGTTATTGAGGACAATCCTGATCGCTGAGAATGAGAGGGAGCACAATACTCCCCTCAAAAATGTCGATTATTCTGGTGGTTCGTCTTCTGCAAATACCTCGTCATCTGCGCCATAACGAGGCTGAGACGGGATAGCTGCAATAATTGCGTCAATGACGGTGCTAACCGTGATAATTTCAATCCCCATATCTGGTAAACTTTGTCCTTTGGGAACGATCGCGCGTTGAAAGCCTAATTTGGCAGCTTCTTTAATCCGCAATTCCAACTGTGAGACTAACCGCACTTGCCCCCCTAACCCCACTTCACCAATCAAAGCCGTTCTTGGATCCACCACGCGATCGCGAAAACTTGCCACAACTGCTACCGCCACCCCTAAATCCGCAGCCGGTTCTTCTACTCCTAAGCCACCTGCCGTTGCCACATAAGCATCTAGCTTAGAAAGGGGAACGCCCACCCGTTTTTCTAATACCGCTAAAATCTGTTGGAGGCGGTTATAATCCACCCCTGTGGTTGCTCGCCGAGGAGACGTATAACTGGTGGGACTGACTAGAGCCTGTAATTCCACCACAATAGGGCGTGTGCCTTCACAAGCGACAACAATGGCAGTTCCGGGAACAGATTCATCACGATTGCCTAAAAACAGTTCTGAGGGATTTTCCACTTCTCGCAAGCCATGATCAATCATTTCAAAGACACCAATTTCATGGGTTGCCCCAAAGCGGTTTTTAACTGAGCGGAGAAGCCGATGAGACGCATAACGATCCCCTTCAAAATAGAGAACCGTATCCACTAAATGTTCTAAGACTCTCGGTCCCGCGATCGCGCCTTCTTTCGTCACATGACCGACAATCAAAAGTGTCACATTTTCTCGTTTTGCGACTTGCATCAAGGCTGAGGTACATTCCCGCACCTGCGCCACCGAGCCTGGGGCGGAACTTAAAGAAGCAAAATAAAGGGTTTGAATACTATCAATAATCGCTAACATGGGTTTAAGCGATTCAATTTCCCGTAAAATTTCTTCTAAATCGGTTTCTGCTAAAACATAGAGATTGTCATGACTCAGACTTTTGGGGGTATGACCATTACTATCAGCAGCAGTATCTTTTTCCTCCGTGGGCATATCTGTTAATCCGACCCCTAATCGTGAAGCCCGTAACTTCACTTGTTGTCCCGATTCCTCTGCTGATACGTAAAGCGTCCGTTGCTTGTGTGCTGTTTGATTTGCTACCTGTAATAATAAGGTTGATTTTCCAATGCCAGGATCACCACCGATTAAGACTAAAGAACCGGGAACAATCCCTCCCCCTAAAACCCGATCCAACTCAACATAACCTGAGGGAAAACGAGGCTGTTCATCATCTTGAATTTGAGAAAATTTTAAGGAAACTCGAGGCTGAGGGGGTTTATTTTTATTAACAGAAGTGGGATATTTATTAGACTGCCATCCACTGCGAGAATTAGCTCCCGCTTGAGTCACCTGTTCTTCCTCTAAGGTGCCAAATTCTCCACAACCGGAACATTTACCAAACCATTGGTTATGTTCTGTACCACAAACACTGCAGACATGGATAATTTTCGGTTTCGACATTTTAAGTTAATATTAATTTGTTTTCTTCAATTTGTTTTAAATTGTTACGATATACTTTTACAGTTTGTAAACCTAAAACCAATCTTAGGAATGGATTATTTTCAGCAAGAAGAGATAACTTAGTCTCTAGGAATCTCTTTCTAAAGGATATTCTAGAAATAGAAAGACTCATCAAAAACATTTAGGATCAACCACTGGTCGAAAAATAAGGAGTGTTGAGAAATTTGGAAAATCATAAAGAAAAGATTTTAGTCGTTGACGATGAAGCTAGTATTCGTCGTATCCTCGAAACTCGTTTGTCAATGATTGGCTACGATGTCGTGACTGCTGCTGATGGTGAAGAAGCCATTGCAACTTTTAATGAAAACCATCCTGATTTAGTGGTCTTGGATGTCATGATGCCAAAACTAGATGGTTATGGCGTGTGTCAAGAACTCCGCAAAGAATCTGATATTCCTATCATTATGCTAACTGCTCTCGGAGATGTTGCAGACCGTATTACAGGGCTAGAACTAGGCGCAGATGACTATGTAGTTAAACCATTTTCTCCCAAAGAGTTAGAAGCTCGTATCCGTTCGGTGTTAAGACGGGTGGATAAAGAGGGAATGTCAGGGATTCCCAGTTCTGGCGTAATTCAGGTGGGTTCAATTAAAATTGATACCAACCGCCGTCAAGTGTATAAAGGAGACGAACGCATTCGCTTAACAGGGATGGAGTTTAGTTTACT
>JAVLCL010000219.1:0-5919 GCA_031580825.1 Halothece sp. Uz-M2-17 | reverse complement strand
GATTTTACCGATGGTATCGCCTAACACTTGCCAATGTTCGCGACTAATGGGGGTGATAATGGATGCAATGACTTCTTCTTTCACATTAGTGGCATCTAAACGCCCCCCTAACCCCACTTCCATCACGGCAACATCAACCTGTTGTTCGGCAAAGTAAAGCCACGCTGCTGCGGTTACCACTTCAAATAAGGTGGGGTGATCTTCCTCCCCAATGGCTGCTTTCACTTGTTCTAAAATCGCGAGCAAGTCTGCTTCCGAAATCGGTAATTCATTTAAACAGATGCGTTCTGTCCAAGTCACTAAATGGGGGGATGTGTAGCGTCCCACTTTATAGCCGGCTGTCGTTAAAACCGAAGATAAATAAGCACAGACTGACCCTTTGCCGTTGGTTCCTGCAACATGGATTAAAGGAACATTCTTTTCGGGGTTTCCCAGTTGGGTCAATAATTTTTCAATGCGAGTTAGCCCCAGATTAACGCCAAAGCGTTGAAAGGAGGCTAAAAATTGATCGATGTTCATTCTGTTTTTTTTCAGTAATTAGGACTTTCAACAATTAGGACTAAGAAGACATCACTTCTACCTCTACTGATTGTGCTTCTTCTTCTTTCTTAAAAACCAGTTGATGATCCACACAATCCACAAGAATCGTATCGCCTTCAGTAAATGCCATTTCTAGGATTTTAGTCGCGATGGGGTTTTCTAATTCCCGTTGAATGGCTCGTTTCAGCGGACGCGCCCCGTAAACTGGATCATAACCAACATCCACCAAATAATCTTGGGCTGCACGAGTTAATTTGATGGTAATTTTTTGCTCGGATAAAAGTTTCTCAATCCGTCGCAGTTGAATGGTAATAATTTGTCCTAATTCTTCCCGCCTTAAAGCGTGGAAAATAATTAAATCGTCAATGCGATTGAGAAATTCGGGTCGGAAATGTTTTCGCAGTGCTTGTAAGACTTTTTTCCGCATTTCTTCATATTTCGAGTCTTCTTGTGCTAGTTCTAAAATGTTTTCGCTGCCAATATTACTGGTCATCACGATAATAGTGTTACGGAAGTCAACTGTCCGCCCGTGGGAATCAGTAATGTGTCCATCATCTAAAACTTGCAGGAAGATATTAAATACATCAGGGTGTGCTTTTTCCACTTCGTCTAGAAGCACAACAGAATAGGGACGACGGCGAATTTGTTCCGAGAGTTGTCCCCCTTCTTCATAACCAACCCAGCCCGGCGGTGCACCCACTAAACGGGAGACATGGTGTTTCTCCATGTATTCCGACATATCAATGCGGACTAAGGATTCTTCGCTGTCGAAGAGGAATTCCGCGATCGCGCGCGCCAATTCTGTTTTTCCCACCCCTGTGGGACCCATGAAGAGGAAAGAACCAATGGGACGGGCGGGATCTTTCATCCCAGCACGCGCCCGCCGTATGGCAGCAGCAACAGCGGAAACAGCTTCTTTTTGACCAATCACCCGTTCGTGGAGATAGCCTTCTAAGCGCAATAATTTCTGGCGTTCCGACTCTAACAAGCGATTAACGGGAACACCTGTCCATTTGGCAACAATTTCGGCGATATCGGCTTCAGTTACTTGTTCTCGCAGGAGAGTTTGTCCCTGAGACTGCATTTCTAATAATTGACTTTCTTGATTCTCCCGTTGTCGTTGAATTCCTTCTAAACGCCCATACTTCAACTGCGCTGCTTTTTCTAAATCATACTCCCGTTCTGCTTGTTCAATCTGGACTCGTAGCTGATCTTCTTCTTCTTTGAGAGTGTTAATTTCCTCTAACATTTGTTTTTCTGATTCCCATCGAGAGGATAATTCTCTTTGACTCCCTTCCAATTCTTGAATTTCTTGCTCAATTTTCTCTAACCGTTCTTTTAAGCGTTCTTTGGTGGAACGATAAGCACTGGTATTCCCACCACTAGCTAACTCATCTTCCCCTTCTAAAGAAAGTTTCTCCATTTGCAACTGCATCAGACGGCGATCAATACTTTCTAACTCCGTCGGCTTAGAGGTAATCTCCATTTTCAATTTCGCTGCTGCTTCATCCACCAAATCAATGGCTTTATCCGGTAAGAAACGCTCTGTGATATAACGATCCGATAAACTAGCAGCAGCGACTAATGCTGAGTCGGTAATTTTCACCCCGTGATGGACTTCATAACGTTCTTTCAGTCCCCGTAAAATAGAAATAGTTGCTTCCACATCAGGTTGTTTCACATAAACCTGTTGAAAACGTCGTTCTAACGCCGGATCTTTCTCAATATGCTTGCGATACTCATCAAGGGTCGTTGCACCAATGCAGCGTAACTCTCCTCGCGCCAGCATGGGTTTTAACAAGTTTCCCGCATCCATTGTCCCTTGACCGGAACCCGTACCGACCACAGTTTGTAATTCATCAATAAAGAGAACAATTTGTCCTTCAGAATGGGTGACTTCTCGCAAGACTTTCCGCAGTCGATCTTCAAATTCCCCACGATATTTTGCCCCGGCGATGAGGCTTCCCATATCTAACGCAATTAACTGCCGATTTTTGAGCGATTCGGGGACATCCCCATTCACAATCCGTTGGGCTAAACCTTCCGCAATCGCAGTTTTCCCGACACCGGGTTCACCAATTAACACCGGATTATTTTTAGACCGACGAGATAACACTTGTACGACGCGCCGAATTTCTTCATCGCGACCAATCACCGGATCAAGTTTTCCACCACTGGCTTGTTCAGTTAAATCCCGTCCATATTTTTCGAGGGGCGTTTGTTCTTCTTCCCCTTCTGCTGCGCTTTCTTCTTCCCCTTCTGCTGCGCTTTCTTCGGTTTGGGGACGATTGGCGCGGAATTCTTTAATGGCTGCTTCTACATCTTGCGGATCAACACTGTAGGGTCGCAGTAAACGTCGCCCTACTCGTTCATCTTCGGCAAATCCTAACAAGAGATGTTCAACCCCAATCACGTCATCTTGCCAACTTTGTCTTGCCTTTTCTGCGCGATCGAGCAACTGATCTAATCCTCGCCCTAAGTAGAGTTGTTCGACTCGCATGGATTTCCGTTGGCGGTTAGTGAAGACTTCTAGTTGCTGTTGCAGACGAGAGACATCCACTTGTTTGGCTTCTAAGATTTGATTGGCGACCCCTTCGGTGGAAAAAAGGGTCAGCATTAAATGTTCTACTTCTAATTCCTGATTTTTGAAGCGACGGGCAACTTCTTGTGAATCAACAATTACATCCCAGGCTTGTTGCGTAAACTTGCTCGGGTCGGTCGGCTGCATTCTTTACTCTCAATGGGTGCTAAATTGGCTCTCATCAAGAGTATAGCAATTTCTGGTTTGGGTGTACTAGAGACTTCTCGCTCAGCTTCAGGCAAGGGAAAAGCAATGTTTTTTAGGATAGGGCGGAATTAGTTTCTGAGATGAAACGAGAAATATTTCCTTCAGCTAACATCGCGGTAGCAACATTAACCGATACTGGGGGAGAATAAAAATAACCTTGCCCTAAAAGACACCCTAAATTCAACAAGATATCCCGTTGCTGTGCGCTTTCAATGCCTTCCGAGAGAGTATTAACTCCTAAACTATGGGCTAAGTTTAAAATGGTTTGAACCAAGGCTTCCCCAGAATGACCCTGATCTAATTGTTGGACAAATATCCGATCCACTTTAATCGTATTTAAAGGCAATTGATGCAAACGACTTAAAGAAGACTCTCCCGTGCCAAAATCATCAATACTAATTTGTATCCCGAGGGTTTGTAAGTGTTGGAAAACTTCAAGACGAGTGTCATCGAGAAATGCGGTTTCTGTGAGTTCTAGCCGAATACAATGCGGAGGAATTGCTTCTGTTTTTAAGGTTTGTGCAATTTGTTCGACTAAATTCGGTTGCAATAATTCTACTGGGGATAAATTTACACTAATTACTAAATCTTGAGCGTTAGAAAACTCATTTTGCCATTGACGAAGCTGACGACAACTTTGCTTTAAAACCCAAGCATCTAAGTCTTTAATGACCCCTGTTTGTTCGGCAATGGGAATAAAGTGTGCGGGTGAAATTGCCCCTCGTTGAGGATGAATCCAACGCAAAAGCACTTCAAAGCCATAGAGTTGATTATTTTCTAGATACACTAACGGTTGATAGTGCAGTTGAAATTCTTCGCGTTCAATTGCGCCATCTAAATCATTTTCTAGTAATAAACAAGATAAAACCCGTTCTCGGATTTCAGGTTGAAAGAAAACATATCCTCCTCCTTTGGCTTTGGCTTCATACATGGCTGCATCCGCATCTCGTAACACTTCTTCTGGGGTTTTATAATACAAATCACCGAGAGCAATACCAATGCTTGCTCCAATAAAATAGCGATTGCCTTTTAAGAGGAAGGGGTCTTGAAAACTATCAATTAATTGTTGTGCAATGTAACAACAATCTTCTTGACAAGTAATATTAGTGGCAAGAAGGGCAAATTCATCTCCGCCAAAGCGTGCAATCAGATCAGAATCAGTTGTTATCTCCGCTAAGCGATCACCCACTTGTTTCAGGAGTTCGTCTCCTGTCATGTGTCCCAAACTATCATTAATAATTTTGAAGCGATCTAAGTCAATAAAAAAGACAGCATAACAATTTTCGGTGAAACCATTTTCATAAGCATAGATCGCTCCCTCTAACCGTTGCACAAACCACGTTCGGTTCGAGAGTTGGGTTAGTCCATCATGAAAGGCTTGGTAGTAAAGTTGATCTTCTGCTGCTTTACGGGCGGTAATATCTTCCACTACCCCTTCAAAGTAGAGAAAATGACCGGTGCTGTCATAGACGGCGTGCTGGGTGACAGAAATCCAGATTTTTCTGCCGTCTTTACGGTAAACTTGCGATTCAAAGTTTTTTGCTGTGCCATATTCTAAAGTCAGTTGAGCTAATTTATGACGGCGTTGCGGATCAACATAGAGTTGCTCTGGTAAATTGGTAATGCTTGCGATGAGATCGTCTGGGGAGTCATATCCATAGAGATGGGCTAAAAAAGGATTTGCGCTGAGATATTGACCCTCAATGGTAATTTGGAAAATCCCTTGGGTAATGTTTTCAAAAATGCTGCGGTATTTCTTCTCACTTTCGAGGAGTGCATTTTGTGAATGCTGCTTTTCTTGCGCGATCGCGATCGAGTTGGTTGCCCAACGTAAAAAATTCATCTCTAGATCGCTCCATTTTCGTTGGTGATCGCATTGATCAAAACCAATCAAACCGAAAAGTTCACGATTGACAAATAATGGGAAAACCAAAATAGATTGAATTCCCTGTGACTCTAAGGCATTGCGATCACGAGGAGGCAAGTTTACCACATGATGAGAATAAACTTCTTGAGCGAAAAGGGTTTCCATAAGCAAGGGCATGGTTTCTGCCAATGGTAAATTTTGCAATTGAGGATTGTCGATTTGAGGTGTGATCCGTTGTGCGCACCATTCTGCTTGCTGACTAATCAGCCATTGTCCTTGTTTATTCCGATGCGCTGTAAAGAAATAAGAGCGACTGGTTTGCGCTGTTTCTCCTAAAAGTTTCAGGATATCTTGGTAAAGGGCAAGATTGAGATCAGAAGCCGTGAGGAGTTTTTGTTGGATCTCAGTCAGACTCTGTAAGTAGCGATCGCGCTCTTGTTGTGCTTTTCGGGCTTCTTTTTCGGCAAGTTCGGCTTCTTTACGCACGGTAATATCCGTATCCGAACCAATCATACGATGAATTCGCTCTTGAGTATCTCGTTGCCCTTGCCCTCGGGCTAAAATCCAGATAATACTGCCATTTTTATGAATCATCCGGTGTTCAACATCAAAGAAAAGACTATTTCCGGCAAAATAGTCTTCTAGGGCATGATTAACCTTCTCCACATCATCAGGATGAATCAGTTGCGCCCAGTCTTCCATCCGGTTGGAAATTTCCTCATCA
>JAVLCL010000217.1:0-5922 GCA_031580825.1 Halothece sp. Uz-M2-17 | reverse complement strand
ACCCAAGACCTTTTTTACACTGAATTAGAAGTCGAAACCATCCGCCAAAACTTTGACCCCAACTGCTACATCTTCAAAAACCAACAAGCCACCAAACAAACCTTAAACCGTCCCGAAACCCGTGACCAAATGCGAGGGAGTCGCTATCTTCACTTTGCCTGTCATGGCGGTTTTGACCCTGCAAATCCCCTCAACTCTGCCTTGATTTTAGCGGGAGATCCCCTGCTCGAATCGGATGAACGTTCTACCCTCACCCTCAGAGATGGTCGCAATTTTGATACGACCCAACAAGGATTGACTTTAAAAGAAATTTACACCAATCTGGAATTAAATGCCTGTCGCTTGGTCATGCTTTCCGCCTGTGAAACAGGACTCCTGAGCACCCAACTCACCGATGAATATGTGGGATTAGCCAGCGGCTTTTTGTATGCGGGGAGTCCCTCTGTCGTCAACAGTCTCTGGTCTGTGGATGATTTTGCCACCGCATTTTTGGCCATTCGTTTCTATCAAGAATTTACCTCAGAAACCAGTGTTGCTAAAGCCCTCAAAAATGCACACAACTGGATGCGAACCGTCTCCCAAACTGAGTTTCTCAACTGGTGTCGCACCGACTTAAATTTCTCCGAAGATGAGGTGGATGAGTGTGAATTGCGCTTGATGGATTATGAAGACTTTCCCTTTGCTGCAAAACAATATTGGTCAGCGTTTAACGCCATCGGTTTATAAGTAATCTGACATCGGAAAAAGTTTGCTATACTTAGCCCCGTTAGATGGAGGACAATAGGTTGCTAGTTTAAGTTAAGCTAGCGTTGAAGGGAATGAATGATGTATCATCGAAACAACTGAAGTGGGTTGGAGGTTCTCATAAGAATCTTCAAGACTTCCCGAAAAAATCTAAGGAAGTCATTGGCTATGCTTTATACTTAGCTCAATGTGGCGACAAGCATCGTTCAGCCAAACCACTTAAAGGATTCAGAGGCTCTGGGGTACTGGAAATTGTTGAGAACTTTGATGGCAATACTTATCGTGTTGTTTACACAGTTCAGTTCGCTGAGGTCGTTTACGTCTTACACGCGTTTCAAAAGAAATCAAAACAGGGCATTGAGACTCCCAAACCAGAAATTAAAGTTATCGAAACAAGGTTAAAACAGGCGCAAGAAGATTACTCAACTAATCATGGTCAATCGTAACAGTATGGATCACCAAGCCACAATACAAACAAGCAGCGGTAACGTCTTTGCTGACTTAGGGTTCAACAACGCTGATGAATTACTGGCGAAAGCGGAATTAGTTCGTCAAATCAGCAATCTGATCGCGCAACAGCAAATGACACAAGCGGAAGCTGCCAAAAAATTAGGGATGGAAGAAGATGCCCTATCCGATCTCATTAAAGGGAAATTATCCAGCTTCTCAGAAGGACAACTGGCTCACTTTTTAAATATCTTGAGACAGAATGCTGAAACTACGGTGAAAGCTAAACCTCAATCTTTCTCCTTGATTCCCCAAGGCTCTAAACAAATTCTAGATAACTTTCTCGCCTTTCTACAAAACCCAAACAGCGATTTAAATGCTTATTCCCGTCTTCCTATCTTAGAAGATAGATTAACAGAAACTGAAGATAAACCGACCAAACTTGCGCTCACCATTAAGAAATGGTGCAAGGAATTTGGGATTGATTTCAGTGAAGCCAAATTAGCGCCTGTCCGTGGCAATATGCCTCAAAAAGATGAGACAATTCCCAATCAAACAGCCGATGGCGTTCCAGAAGTTACTTATGACAAATCTGTGCTGGTGGAACAAATTAAAAAAGTAACCAATGGGAAAGATCATGAATGAGAATTTGCTTGTAATTTAAGCTAAAATAATGACTTAAGCGATCAATGCAAACAATAAGATTTTTCAATTAATCACGCAGGGTTATGTAAGTTACTCAATTAAAATCAAGTTAGTTAATGGCTATAACTATTCCTTCCTCTATTCCTAATAAAGCGAGTGCAGGAGAAAAGAAATTATTTACCGTCCTTGCTAAAAAGCTCCCTGATACATTTCGAGTTTGGTATGAACCATTTATTAACGAACGTCGTCCTGATTTCATTATCCTTGGACCTGAATTTGGTTTGCTAGTAATTGAAGTTAAAGGATGGTACGGATCTCAAATTGTCAAAGCTAATGCAGACTCTTTTGAAGTCTTACCAAGAAATCAAGACATCAATACTCCTCAAGTTCATCAATCTCCTTTACGTCAGGGAAGAAACTACTTAGATTCTTTATCACAAAACCTAGAAACTTATAAAGTATTACTTCAACAAAAAGGTCGATATCAGGGACATTTAGCTTTTCCAGTTGGAGTAGGGGTAGTTATGTCTAATGTGAGTCAAAAGCAAGCATCAGAATTAGCGTTGGAAGAGATTCTACCTTTCCCTACTGTTGCTTATAGTGATGAGTTACGGGAATGGGAAACAATAGATGGCAAAGCTCTCATCCAGCGCCTTGAGCAAATGTTAATTACTCGCTTTTCTTTTTCTCCACTGACTTAAGACCAAATTAGTACAATTAAAGGAATTATTTATCCAGAGATAGTGATTGCTTCTAAACCAGCTTGTCCACAAAGTATTCCTGGCGGGTTTTCTCCTCTTCCAAATCATCGTATTCTTTCAACTCTTGATGCGAAACAAGAAGCACTTGCTAAGTCAATTGGAGGCGGTCATCGTATCTTTTTTGGGGTTTCTGGTTCTGGCAAAACACTGTTATTAATATCTCGGGCTAAAATGCTTGTGCAACAAAATAGTCAAGCTCGTATTTTAGTGTTATGTTTTAATATCAGTTTAAGTTCAATGCTGCGCTCAATTTTAGACAAAGCCTCTGATAATAACCAAGCAATTGAAGTTCATCATTTCCACGCTTGGGCAACAGAAGTTGTCGGAAAACCCATCAATAGCAAAGCGGGAGTAAATTATGATGAATATGTGGGGAAGCAAACATTAGAGACTTTAAAAAGTTATCCTCAACAGCAAAAGTGGGATGCCATATTAATTGATGAAGCCCACACTTTTATTCCAATTTGGTTTCAATGTTGTGTTCAAGCTCTAAAAGATCCAGAAAATGGAGATTTGATGATCGTGGCTGATGGAAGCCAAAGCATTTACAAGCGTTCTGATTTTACTTGGAAATCAGTTAGAATCAAGGCACAAGGACGAACTATTAGCAAAAAATTCGATCTAGATCGTAACTATCGTAATACAAAAGAGATTTTGACTGCTGCTTGGAATATTTTACAAACTGGACCCAAAGTAGCTCAAAACTCAGATTCAGATGAGATAACATTTCCCATTGTTGAGCCTAGTCAAGCACTACGCCAAGGAAAACTCCCCCAGATTTATTACTTAAATTCCAAAAGTTCTCTAGAAACAATAGTGGCTCAAAAAGTTAAGACTCAATTAGACGCAGGATATAATGAATCAGAAATAGCAATTATCTATCGTAAAGCTAGTAAACAACAGTTGAGACAACTACAAGATGAATTGCAAAAAGTTGGAATAGAGTTTTTTTGGGTGTCGAAAGATCAAAAAAGCAAAGCCAACTATAGTATTGAGAAACCCGGAATTCGGTTAATTACAACTCTCTCTTGTTTAGGGCTAGAGTTTGAAGTAGTGCTAATTCCGTGGATGGAAAACTTTTCTGATTGTAGTAAGCGTAGTGAGGGAGCACTCCTAGCAAGAAGGGAACTGTATGTTGCTATGACTCGGGCTAAGGAAGAAGTACACTTATTCAGTTCCGAAAACAATCAGTTTCTCCAAGAGCTTGATAATAGTAATTACTTTGAAGTTACTTATATTAACTAGCAATGGTATCTTTTTATCTATACCAGTCAAGATTTAAAGACTCGACTCAATCCACTTTTGGATTCCAAATTGACTCAAATAAAAGAGGTGCTTCTCTCGATCTTGTTCAATTGACCCTACTGTTGTTGGCATCGCGCGATTATCAAATCCTTCCCAAAATGACATTCCAAAATCAATGATCCAAACCCGCCAATTCTGCTGGCGATCCATACCAACAATAAAATTTTTCAGATGCGGATCGGCGTGAACCGCACCTAACTCCCAAAACTCCTGGAATACCGAAGCATGAACATCAAGAATCGACCGCAGCAAAAACTCATTCAGTAACCCCTCTTGCCATGCCATCACCACTTCTTCTAAGGTCAAGCCATATCCTACTTCCTCCATCATGAACGTTGCTTCTGGAGTGAAGGAAATGCCAAACTCAGTCTGTGGTTGAGGCATCGCCCGAAATCCTTTTTCCCATAACTGAGACATGAAATTAAACTCTCGTTCCACAAACTGATATCCAGTCTTATCTTGCTTTGCTACTAACCTAGGTGGGAAAAGAGAAAGGTCAGCGGTTCCCCCTTTTGCAAATCGATCGCGCAAGGTAGAAAGAGAAACTAATTCTGTATAAAGTCGAGCCAGTTCTGGATTAAACATTCAGTCGTGTGTTCTCTACAATGTCACTTTTTTGAGCATCTTAGCAAGTTCCCTCAACTCTTCCTGATAACGATTTTGAGCATTCAGGAAAAAAACTTCAAAAAATTTTCTCGCGATCGCGCATAACCAGAAAAAGTCATGCGTAGATATAAAGGCAGCCATGACAAAGCACCCTTTCATACCTGAGGAGACTGAATGAGAATTGTCCGCCGTCAAACCTGCGAAGCGAAATTTTGTAGCTTCTTACGTTTTGATCCGAATTCCTCGATTACAACAACTCAATGGTTAAAAGATCATCAGTTAGCGCGAAACTTCAACCACCACTACCGCTCTCTTCCTGAAACTGCAATCCTACAGCACCTCCAGACGATCCTCCAACATCAGCCAGACAACACCCTTGCCTTTAAACATCTTTGTGCGTATTTACAAGAAACCTGTTATTGGGTTGCTTCTCGGTTCATTCATCAATATTCTCTACCCAATCAATTTCACTCCTCTGTCGATAACCTGATTCAAGTGTTCAAAATAGCAGAAGCAGAAACCCTGAAACTGGATAAACTGCTGCATCGTCTCCAGCAATATGATCCACAGCGTAGTCAATTAAAAACTTATCTTCAAAAATGGCTCAAAAGCGCGATCGCGGATGCCATTTATGCCGAATATCGTATTGCCAAATATAGCAATTGGGGATTACTTAAAAATAGTTCAGCTACCGCCCTACGGAAAGCCCTCAGTCAACAAGGGTACACTCCAGAACAAATTCAGACCTATCAAATGGTAGTGGAATTGTTCAAAAGTGTCAGTTCTAAAAATCAGCCCAATACTCAAGAATTAGACGTAATCGTTACCTTATACAACCAACAAACTCATTTAGAAATTACAACTAAACAAATCAAACAATGGCTAGATGATTGCATTGAAGCCCTGCGCCAATACGAGCAACAAAAATGTCCCCATCACTATGCCTCTTCCTTATCAGTAATTGAAAGCAATCAAGACGAACGAGCATCATTTTCTGAGTCTAACATTCCCATTACACCTCAATCAGATCATTCTCTCCCGACAAACGCAGAAGAATTCCAACCTCTTCTCGAAGAAGCCCTAACTTATTTAAGTTTAGAAGAAACCCATATTTTATTCTTACATTACGGATTAAATTTACAACAAAGTGAAATTGCAACGCTTCAGGGAGTTAATCAATCTTCTATCTCTCGCAAAATTAATCAACTGCATAAAAAACTAGCTCAACTTGTTACCCAGCCTCTAATTGAACAAAAGCAAATGAATCTGAAATTAAATTATAAAACCCTTCCCAAAGATGCCGTTATCATGATCCGTGATTGGCTTGAAGCCTACTTCAAACAGCCCATTTTTCAACAGTTAGCAGAAGTCTTTCAACTTCAACTGAATGACTCTAATCAAACTTGCCTACGAC
>JAVLCL010000218.1:0-5922 GCA_031580825.1 Halothece sp. Uz-M2-17 | reverse complement strand
CCCCGCGTTATCAAGAATTGGGTCAAGTGGCTCCAGATCGCAGCGAACCGGATGTGCAATATCGCATCAAGCAAGGGGTGAACAAACGTCGTGAGCAAACCAAGCAATTTAAGCTCACGAATCTCCAAGATAAAGTTGCGCTGGAAAATGTCATCAGTGCTGCCTATCGTCAAGTCTTTGAACGGGATATTGAACCCTATGTTGTTAAAGCAGAGTTCACCAATCTCGAAAGTAAGCTCGGTAACGGCGAAATTACGGTGAAAGAGTTTATTGAAGGACTCGGTTGCTCTGATTTATATATCAAAGAGTTCTACACGCCTTATCCCAATACGAAGGTGATTGAGTTGGGAACAAAGCATTTCTTAGGGCGTGCGCCGTTGAATCAGAAAGAGATTCAGAAATATAACCAACTGTTAGCAACCCGAGGTGTTCGTGCTTTTGTGAAGGCTTTGGTTAACAGCATGGAGTATGTGCAAGAGTTTGGTGAAGATGTGGTTCCCTATCGTCGCTATCCCACCTTACCCGCAGCCAACTTCCCCAATACGGAAAGCCTGTATAACAAGCTGACAAAACAGGATGATGAGTTAGTGGTTCCTAGCTTTGAACCCACTCGCGCCAAAATGGATAACAGCAAGTTACCCCTAGCGAGTCAGGCAAATGGACAGAGTGGTGCCGGAAAAGTTGCGAACTATTTAGAGTTAGCGCGATCGATGAATACTTTGGAGGCTGCTCAGGAAACAGCAACTGTGGCACGTATTTTCCGCTATTCTCCCCAAGCCAGTGCAGCTAAAACTCAGGCAGTAATCAATGCGATTTATGCTCAAATCCTAGATGTTCCTCAAGATAATGTTCCTGAGACATTCCGTTTACAAACATGGGAAGAAACTCTGCTGGCTGGTAATGGTACCGTGCGAGATTTTGTAAAAGCACTTACAAAATCTGATGTTTATCAGCAGCGTTTTGTCTCTCCGTATCCAGATCCGAAAGTGATTGAGTGTCTGTATCGCCATCTTTTAGGACGGAGTGCAAGCGGAATTGAAGTTCATCAGATGACAACTCTCTTGGCTGAACAAGGTTTAAATGCAGTGGTTGATTATCTGGTTGATGGGGCAGAATACAACCGTTTCTTTGGGGACATGGTTGTTCCTTATGCCAAGGAAAATAACCGCTAATGGGTGGATGATGTAGTCCAATCAGTTGATCTTGATAATGACTCCCTTTTCAAGTTTGGAGGGGAGTCATTTTTATGATGATAAGGGGAGATCGCGCACTTGTTGGACTAATAATTTTGCACTTAAAACTCCCCCATATAACCACGTATCTCCTGCTAAGCGATACACTTGATTCTTTTTGACAAAGTCTAATTGTTCCCATATGGGATGAGTGGTAATTTCTTGTTCAACCTGTTGGCTTTCATCTGGGGGAACATAAATAAAATTGACATCTTGAATTTGAGTTAAGGCTTCTAGTCCAATGCGATTAAAGCCAAATTGACTAAACTTTCCGTTCCACGCATTTTCTAAGCCGATCGCGCTGAGAATTTGAATCGCTAAAGCATCATCCGTAAAGATCCGAATCGGAGATGTATCAGGAACAAATTCAGCTAAAACGATCGGACGTTGTGTGACAGCTTGTTGTGTTAATTCTTCTTTAGTCTCCTGAAATATTGTTTCCAGTTGTTGGAGTTGTGTCTTTCCTGCTTCTATCTGATCCGTTAATTTTGCTACTTCTAAAAAGATTTCTTTCATGCGTGTCAGTTGACTGACTTGATCGGGGTACGCATTAAATAAGCGGGTGGGTGCAATGCTTTCTAACGCTGATAAAATCCCTTGATGACGAAAATTAACCCCTAGAATCAAATCCGGTTGCAGTTGCGCGATCGTTTCTAAATTCGGTTCTTGGCGGGTTCCTACATCTTGAACGGTTTCTGACAGTTGAAGCGGAATATTCACATATTCCTGATATCCTTTGATATCCGCAACACCAACGGGTTGAATCCCTAAGGTTAATAAACTTTCTACAAAGCCCCACTCTAACGCCACAATCCCACGGGATGGCGATGCTTGGGATTGATTAGGGGAGTCTTGAGATTGACACGCACTCACCCAGAGAAGCGTTCCCAAGGCGAGTAAAAATTCTCGTCGTCGCAATTGGAGAGTCATTAATCCAGTCCTGATGAAAAAGCAAACTCGATTCTCTCATTATCTGCTATTTATTTGCAATTATCATTGAATAATCTTCTGAAATTTTACTCCCCAATCAACTTTCTTTGTATGGATTTGCTATATTTTGGGTTGACAAGTATAGGGCTTTACTTTAAATTGATATCTTTAGTAATTGCAAAAGACTCTTAGTAAATTACAAAGAGAAAAGAGTTGCCAAAGCAACCCTTAAAAATGTCGTAAAAAATTTATCTATGAGACAGTTTAACGTAATCATGAGCGTTAGCTTAGGGACGGTTGTGTCTGTTTTTAGTGCCCATACAGCTTATGCCCAAGCTATTTCAATCACAGGTGTGGAGATTAATTCCACTTCAGAAGGGATCAATCTTGTTTTAGAAAGTAACAATGAAACAACTCCTGAAACCTTTGAAACCCGCTATGGGAAAACGATCGCGCTAGATTTAATCAATACCCAACTCAATCTCCCCCAAGGAGAAACCTTTCAACAAGAAAATCCCGCCCCTGGTATTGCATCAATTGCAGTCAGCCAACGTTATGCTAACAACGTCCGCGTCACGATTACAGGGGAAACCGATGTTCCTGATGTCGCGATAACCACTCAAGAGAATCAATTCGTTGTGGGTCTTAATCAAAGCACGCCCACTGCTTCTACGCCTTCCCAACCCAGTACACCAACATCTCCGCTTGGGGGGGAAACTGATGGCGAAGTCATTGAATTAGTCGTCACCGCCACCCGTACCGAAGAAGAAGAACAAAAAGTCCCACGATCCGTTACTGTCATTGATCGCGAACAAATTGAACAACAAGCCAATCTCTCCCGTAACTTGGGAGATATTTTAGGAAAAACGGTTCCGGGGTTCGCCCCTTCTACTCAAACCAATAGTATTTTTGGACAAACCTTGAGAGGACGAAATCCACAAGTTTTAATTGATGGCGTTCCTCAAAGTACCAATCGCAACGCCCAACGGGATTTACGCACCATTGACCCAGAAGCCATTGAACGCATTGAAATTGTCAAAGGTCCCAGTGCCATTTATGGGGATGGCGCAACAGGAGGGGTGATCAACATTATCACTCGTAAACCTACAGATGAGCTTGTTTCGAGAGCAAAAGTGGGAATTAATAGTTCTCTAACTAATGTTGAAGATAGTATTAGCTTTGATACCCAGTATTCCTTATCGGGAAGTAACGGAAAGCTAGATTATGTCCTCAGTGGGTCATTTGCCAGTACCGGTGCGTTTTTCGATTCCGATGGTGATCGCATTCCTCCTGATCCCCAAGGACAAGGCGGTGTGTCTCAAACAGACACCTTGAATATTCTCGGAAAGGTTGGGGTTGAGTTTGATGAACAGCAACGCTTACAACTGAGTATCAATCACTTTAATGACCAACAAGATACCGATTTTGCTCGTGTGCTTAGTCCTGATGGCGATAAAGCCGAAGCTCGTGAAGGATTAGAATTAGAGGAACAACCAGAAACCCAAAATACAGTTATTAATCTGGACTATACCCACGAAGATTTATTTTTAAATAGTCGGGTTCACGGACAACTTTACTATCGAGATTATCTGACCCGTTTTTCTCCCTTTGACCTCCGTACGCCCGTCTTTGGAAATAACGTTGCTCAATCTCGTGTCGATTCCGAAAAATTTGGGGGACGCTTAGATATTGATACACCTTTATCAGAAGATGAAAGTCTAAGCGTTTTATGGGGAGTTGATTTTGTTAATGAAGATACCTCTCAACCTGCGGATTTATTCGATACGGATATTTTCGCCAATAGCAATCAACTGCGCTTTGTCAAAACCGGAGAAGGGATTCTTTCTCCCCCGACACAACAGAATAGTTTAGGTTTATTTGCTCAGTTTACTTGGGAACCGAGCGAGCAATGGGTCATTAACGGTGGGATTCGTCATGAAAGTATCGGGGTTGATATTGATGACTTTACTACCCTTGCGGGGAATGATGTTATTGGTGGCGAACTCGACTATAGCAAGACTTTATTTAACTTGGGAGTGGTTCACGCCCTCTCTGATGAGTTAAATGTTTTTGCCAATTTTGCTCAAGGTTTCTCCGTCGCGGATGTTCCCCGTGCGGTAAGAACTGCTGCTGATGGTGCAGAAATTGAAGATTTAAATCCCGAAGCGCAAACCGTTGATAACTATGAAATTGGTGTGCGTGGTGATTGGGGAAATGTGCAAACCAGTTTATCTGCGTTTTATAACTATTCCGACTTAGGAACAACCTTTGCTCAAGATTTAGATGTGATTCGCGCTCCCAAACGCATTTACGGTCTAGAAGCCTCCATTGATTCGCAAGTTTCTGAAAACTGGAACTTAGGTGGATCATTAACTTGGTTAGGGGGCGAAAATGATGGCGATGACGATGGCGACATTGATGATGCCCTTCCCAACACAGAAATTCCCCCTGTGAAGTTAACCGCTTATGTGGAAAATCAAACCACACCCGGATGGCGCAATCGTTTACAGGCTTTGCTTTCGGGAAGCCGTGATCCTGATTGTGTTGCCTTTGGCTGTACGGAAGTTGATAGTTACTTTACCCTCGATTGGATTAGTACCATTGATGTTGGCACCGGAGAAATTCAAATTGCAGCAGAAAATCTTTTGAATAAAGAGTATTTCCCGATTGTGTCCCAAGTTTATGGTAGTAATAGACGAGCAGCAGCACGGGGAACTCGACTCAGTATTAATTATTCCTTGAGTTGGTAAGGCTGGAAAAGTAATTTTGGCAAGGGCGGATAGTAATTCGCCCACCCTTATTCTCCTCAAATCAATTTAATCGAAATTCTTGATCCGTTTATGGAATATGAATATATTGGTAGGTATTCAGGTTAGGACGTGGTTAAACTCTAAAATCTAGTGATCGCCTAATGTTGCCTCTTGCCTAGCGCTATAAAAACAGATGTACTCTCATTATTGTTTTGAGCGAGGCTTTGATAGTGTTTTTGGGTTAGACAAAGGAATACACAGAGGCGTTCCCACTACCGGATCAGAGACAATTCGTGAAGCAACACCAAAGACCTTGCTGACCATGGTTTCTGTGAAAACTTGTTCAGGGGTTCCCTGATTATAAATCTGACCCGCTTGAACAACCACTAAATGATCCGCATAACGAGCAGCCTGATTCAGATCATGAAGAACCATCACAATCGTTCTGCCTTGGGTTGCATTCAGTTCTGCGAGTAAATCTAAAATTTCTAGTTGGTGCGCTAAATCGAGAAAAGTAGTGGGTTCATCTAACAGGAGAATTTCTGTATTTTGAGCCAACGCCATCGCAATCCAAGCTCGTTGTCGTTGCCCTCCAGACAGATGATCTAAGGGTCGTTCGGCTAGTTCTGTCATGGCGGACAATTCTAATGCCCAAGTCACCATTTTTTCATCTTCTTGTGACCACTGCTGAAACCAACTTTGATGAGGATATCGTCCTTGAGCCACTAAATCTCTTACCGTTAACCCTTCCGGCGCGATCGCGCTTTGGGGTAAAATGCCTAACCGCTTTGCCACTGCTTTCGTAGAACGTTGAAAAATATCTGCACCATCGAGATAAACCACCCCCTGCTGGGGTTTGAGTAATCGTGCTAGTCCTCGCAAAAGCGTTGATTTACCACAGCCATTAGGACCCACTAAAATCGTTATTTTTTCTGCGGGAATCCCAAAATTAAGGTCATGAATAATGGGAGTCTTATCATAACTCAGGCTTAAATTGTGCGTTTCCAGTC
>JAVLCL010000216.1:0-5935 GCA_031580825.1 Halothece sp. Uz-M2-17 | reverse complement strand
GAAAGCGAAAAACTACAAAGCCAACAGTGGCGACAAGTTTCAAGAGAGATTTCTTTACAATTTATTTCCCTTGAGTCTGCATTTAGTGCGTCGGAAACTTGGTTGAAGGAAAATCAAACTCTTATTCTCAATCATTTCTTAGAACATCCTAATACTAAAGGCGCGGTTATTCTTAATTCTATTGCTGCGGTGAAACGGCTTGTTCCCATCTTTCAAGAATTATTTCATCCCTATGGTTTAACGGTTGGTGAAAATACAGGATTATCGGGTCAGCAAACGAAACTTGCTTCCCTAGAAACCGATTTAGTTTTTGGAACCAGTACCATTGATATTGGCGTTGATTTTAAAATTAATTTCCTCATCTTTGAATCCTCTGATGCGGGAAACTTTATTCAGCGTTTAGGTCGTCTTGGTCGTCATGACAACTTTCAACGTAATGGAGAAACTATCTCTTTTGATCAGTTTACTGCTTATGCGCTTGTTCCGAAATTCTTAGTGGAACGATTGTTTGAAACGACATCGCCACCGCTACAGGTTAACCAACGTTATAACCGTCCTCAGTTTAATGATGTCATCCGAGAAAACTATCGCCAGATTAATAACTTTCAAGGGTATTATAAACGCTGGGGGGCAGTCCAGTCCGTTAAGTTGTGTCACGACTTAAAACATCCCAATATTGTTGGAAACTATCCTGAAAGTTGTCAAAAGCTACAACAAGACTGTGAACAAGTGTTTGATATTAGCCTGAAAAAAGTTAACGGTCGTATGTATGCTTGGAGGAAACAATGGGAAGAACAGTCGGGAAAGAAGAATAATCCCATTGCGGAAGAAGCGATCAAGTTTCGGGGATTGAGTCCGTTGCAATGTGGCTTATATGACCTGACAGAAACGCGAGAAACCGAACGATTTAAGACCTACGACTTACCAGGGATTCTCAGCAACTTAGACGTGGAAATGTGGACAGAAGCAGGGTTTCTGCAAACGTTACAGGAGACTCGCCAACGAAGACAGCAGCCGATTCCCAAAGGACGCTTTAAGCATTGTATCGCGTTTCTGAAGTTAAAAGGATACAGAGAAGAACGCCTTAACTGGCGGTTTACTTATGCGGGAAACTTAAAAACCAAAGCGGATGCGTGGCGAGTGCAAGTTTTAACAGGAATCTCTGTCTGGCAACCTGATAACCCTTGGATTGTACAACTCAATCGACGGTTAAGACAACAGCCCTTAGTTTGCTACATCTTACCCCGTCCTGTAACAGAAGTGCGTCAACGTCTCCAGTTACCGATGCACTTTCAACTCTATCCCATCAGTGATGAGACCAGTTTACATGATTCTACCTCTCCTTACGCGATCGCGATCGGTCAGTCAGCTTTACTGGTGGATACCCTTGCTTTTCGCTTACAAACACAAGGAGGAGAATCATGGATCGCTTAGATTTTTAGAGGAATAATTTAACCACAGAGACACAGAGAACACAGAGATATTTATAGACAATTATTGGTGAAAACAATGAATAATTTATCAAAACAATTTTCTCGATTTATTCTGCAAGTTCCCTATCTGAAAATGCTGGTTCTTTTTGGTTCACGGGGAAGAGAAGAAGCCCATGAAAATAGCGATTGGGATTTTGCTGTACTCTATGATGAGGATTTAGCAAAGGAACAGTTAAAAGGCTGGGATTGGTTGAAGATTTACGATATTTTAGCCGATGCGTTTGAAATTTCTAGTGACGCGATCGATGTGGTTAATCTCAACCAATGTTCTCCATTAATTGCTCATTATGTCGCCCGTGATGGTCAGTTAATCTATGAACAAGAAACTGGACTTTTTGAACAGTTTAAGAGGGAAAATCTCATGAGTCAAGAGGAATTAAAATTCCTGCGTCAAGTAATGCGACGAGAAATTGAAGAGTTTTTACAAAATGCATGAGTCAAAGATTACGCCTTCCTAAACGGAAGGCGCCTGCTTTGACCGTTGGTCAGATCGAACCAGAAGTTATCTTAGCCCGATTACAAGCAATGCGGAAGTATCTTCAGCGTCTTAAGCAGTTTGAGTCGTTGACATTTGAAGAGTATCAGAATGATTTTGATACCCAGCTTGTAACCGAAAGACTGATTCAACTTTGTACGGAAGCAGCTTTAGATATTAACAAATATTTATTTGCAAAATTAGGATTGATTACCAGTAAGCAGGAGTTGACAAATAAAGAGTATTTTCTAAACGCGATCGCGCACGGTATTTTAACGAAAGAAACAGGGGAAACCTTAGCCAATGCAGCAGGAATGAGAAATATCTTGGTTCATTTGTATCTAGATATTGAAAATTATCAAGTCTTTTTAGCGATTGAGAAGTGCTTAAAATACTATCCCGTTTATATGCGCGAAATTCTCGATTATATTGATCAATTAGAGGAAGGAAATGACTAATCAAGATTCACAATTAAATTTATTTGATGAAGAATTAGAACTTGATCTCGATTCTAGTTCCCTAGAAGATTTAGGTTTATCGGATGAGGAAGAAACAGAAATCTCTGAAGATTCTTCCCCAAAGCTATTGACGTTAAAACTGTTGCAAAGCGCGATCGCGCAACAAAATCCTGATGATCAAGTGATGGCGGATTTTAGTGAATATGTATTACCGAATCTTCTCCAGTATGCAATTGGCGTAACCGCAAAAGGCGGACACTTTTTTGAACAAATCGACGCGAAACGTTTAGCAGAAGGAAAGAAAAGAGTTCGTCGGGATAACGCTGCTGATCAGTCTTTAAATACACATTTATTGAATGGCTTATTCCCTGCTAACTTGATTCAGAAACGACTCGCTAAGTTAAACACAAATACCAAACGCTACATCAAAGAAACCGAAAGAAGGATCGGAATTGCATCTTTGATTCTCCATGATTTTGAAAAGTTTGACTATCGTTTATTCCCTGAAATTCCAGAAAACTATAAACGCATTCAAGCAGACATTGAACAAGATATTCGCAAATGTACGATCGCGCAACATCGAGAAATCTTTAACATCTTAGTTCCTGCATTAGGGTTAGATCAATTTCTTTTTCCCGACTCTCCCCAACAATGGGAAACCTATCGCGACGATTTACTATACATTGCTTACAATACCCAGCAACGCAATGACACCAATCTGAACTTATCTGAAAATAGTCTTCATGCTGAACTGCGCGATCGCGCCCTTGATTGCTTGTCTGATTTAACCTGTCTCGCCGATCGCTTTGCATCTATTATCAAACATCCACAAGATGCAACCCAACCCTCCTTAACCGATATTCTACACGAACTCAGCGATGGACAGTTAAACCTCACTTATGACAGCATTGCAGAAAACCGAGGCGTTTTAACCAATGTTGTGAACAATGCAGTCATGGAAGCCCACACAGAAGCGGGTTATGAACCGTTACTTTATCTTCCCACAGGGGTGATTTATTTATGCGAACGAGAAACGCCTTCTATTTCCCCTGAAACCTTACCGCAGCGTGTCGTGGAAACTATAACTTCTCTCTGTCGCAGTCAACTCCAAGCCAAACAAACAGGGTTTGGGAGAGACGGAAAAGGGATGAAATATGCGGAATATTATGATCTCTTCTTCGATGAAAAAGCCTTGATGGAAGTCGCCCTTTCTGCAACTTTACGCATCCTCAGAGACGGGAAAGCATCATCAGCGAAAAAGCGAAGTGATAACCTCGTCAGCTACCAACAGCAAGGGATTCTTTCTTCAGATTACAACTTTCAGTTTGAGGATGACATTCGCATTGATCAACTCGCAGAGTTTGGGGATGTCATCACTCGCAAGATTTGGGGAGAAACCCTTGATAATATTAAAACGGCTTGTAAGCAAGATAAGACGCTTCCGAAACCGCCAACGCTTAATTTAATTGTAGAAATTGCCAAATTCTGGGAATCAGAAGAACATATTCCTGCAATTCGAGAAATTCAACGCATTAACGAAACCCTGAAAGAACACAAACGCAAAGGAAACACAGGGGGAGTTCCCTATGATTGGTATTATCTCGCCTCCCAATACATCCAGCATAACCCTGGCATTGCACCTGAAGAAATTCGAGACATTGGGGAAACGCTGATTAACTTTGTTCATGAACAGATTAAACCCATTGTGGAACAATATCAGATTCCAGATGGATGGGATGATGTTCGCGACTGGGTAAGTCGGGTGGTGATGTTACCGCAACAAACTGCTATTTCTGAAACGGATATCTTTCGCCAAGAGTTAGACCATTACAATAAAGCGAAAAAATCGGGTCGCGGTCGTCAACTGATCTGTTCCATTTCTCATTCTCCCTATTCTGTCAGTGAACAGATGGAGTCGGCGGTTTTATTCACGCCCCAAGTTTACACCAATAAACAGATGTTAGGGGGATCGAACGCCAAACGCAATATCTCCAGTATTGCAGGAACCGAGATGATGCTGCGACAAATCTTGATGAACCAGACGCAAGCGGTAGGGAAACGGTTTGAGGATGGAAAGTATCGCTATCTCTATTTCTATCCCACTTATTACTTTACGCCTGAAACCAATAACTTCCTGCAAAAAGCCTACACCAATATCGCGCAAACTCGCTTTGATACCACTATCCGTAAACATTTCATTGATGATGATTTGAAAGCCAATTTCGATCGCGCTTCCTATCAAAGTGTCGATAGTTTCCTCATTGATGAAACCTTAGACGCAGACAAAGACCGTACTTTCAAACTGTCTTACCCCGATGATAAACCCTTAACCTTCTACTTTATCGCCCTTCCCCCAGGACGCGATCCCACCGATACCGAATCTTGGGTAATGCCAGCCTGGTTAGCGTTTACCTTCCCTCTTATTTTAGACGTAAAAACTGTTGTTTCGGAATCCCCCATTCCCCCTTATACGGACGGCGCAGAATTTGAAGAAACCGTCTTTCTCGACAGTCCACCGCAAGCGTTAAGGATGTTAACAGGGCGCGATCGCGTTCGCCTTGATGCCATTGTAAACGGTTGGGACAATCATCCCTCTCCCTTAAACGCCCTCACCGCAGCTTACACCATTCATCTTGATGTTAATCCCAAACGCAGTAAATCAGGCTATACCCCCAACTGGGGAAAACTCAGCGAACTCGCCACCGACTTAGAAACCAGTCCTCTGTCTGTCTTTTCTTACCTCAAACGATGGACACGGGGGAAAGATGTGGAAACGCCGAGTCTGGCGAGAATTCGTCTTTACACTTATGATCTTTATCCCTGTTTTGATCCTTTTGTCACCTATGAATCGGAGGAACTGATTGTGAATGATACCAAATCACCCTTAAACCATCCCAAAGAACTAACCAAACGGTTTCGCGCCTTTTATCGCGCTAATAAAATGTATAACCCGAAAGCCAATGCTATCTTGAAACCCATTGAAGTTGCTTCAGACACGATCCTCAAAGCAGATAACAGTGTCTTCACAGGAGAAACCCTAGTCGATGTTGTCGCAGCAGAAGTGAACAAACTGATGGATAGGGTTCGCGCTTCTACCGCAGAGGGACGCTGGGTAATTTCCCAACGAGAAGAAGAACGCCAAGCCGTTTTAGACTTCGCCCGTTATTTTGTGGAAGAAGTCTTTGAAAAGAGTTTCTCGCGCGATCGCGCCCGCTTAGCAGGACGACAACTTAACCTTCTCAAAGATACCTGCGAATTTCTGTATCGCCTCGAACAAGACAAGGAAAACCAAGCCAACAAAGCTGAATCGGAAGCAGAAACCACCGCTTCGTAATAGTTTGTCATTCGTCATTTGTTTCTTAACCCTCAAACCCAACCGCTAAACCATGATGAATCCCCAAAAACTCGTTTCTCGTTCTCCTCCTACACCGAACCTCTCTAGAGAAGATAGGAACAATCAAAAATCACACTCACTGCTTTACAGCCTCTGTGTTCTCTGTGTCTCTGTG
>JAVLCL010000215.1:0-5947 GCA_031580825.1 Halothece sp. Uz-M2-17 | reverse complement strand
TCAATTTCTCCCTTTTCATTAACTGGAATTTTATCCCAAGCAAAAACACTCAGATCAGGAACAATTGATCGCCCGCCAAAGGTACAACGTAATTCTGTAAAAGCACTGGCTAAACGTTGAGTTTCTGCAACCTGATTAATGGTAGCCGGTAAAAAGGTTTGAATCGCACTATGTTTCCCTTTTGGCATCGGCTTGGTGTAAATTTTCCCATCAATATATTCCTGAGCGGGTTTGGTTTCGGGTAATTCTAAAAAGGCTTCTAGAGAAAGTTGGGGTTGGGCTTGACTCGAAATCATGGGCTTTTTTTATTTAACGTTAGCTTACATATTTCATTCGGATAAAAGGAGCATATTTAGCGCGATCGCGCTCTGGATTAACTTAGACTATTGATATAATAATTATCTTACTCAAAATCTTGAACACGACTATTTAAGTCTGCAATACAAGCAACAACTTGTCCCTCTGTATTTGCTGAAGTATCAACATAAAACTTTACTGTCCAAGAACCGTTGCTTAAGATTCCTTCTACCTGATCTTCCTTTTTACGAAATCTAATTGGCAATGAAAGATCAGGATTCCAGTAATGAGTGCGACACTTTTTGACATAGCTACATTTTTCTGTGATTTTTTGTAAGAAATCAATAATTTTAGGGCGAGCATTTCCCCAACTATGATCAGTTAGCACTGGTCTTACTTTTTGTTGACTTGGTATGAGGGGAGGAAGAAAAGTATCCCGATCAGACTCAAATCGTCCCTTAAAAGTTTCATGGAAAATCTGACCTGTTGCTGACAGATGGATGCAACCATCTTCTCGCTCTATAAGAGTTTCCATTTTTTCATCCCAATCTTCATCGAAGTCTGTACTCCACTCAATGATTTCCTCTCGCTCTAATATAGTTAGCAGTCCACTTTTTTCTAACCATAAATTAAAGTCTAAAGCGATTGGCATAGGAGGAAAGGCAATAATTTCACTAAATCGCTCATGCTTATAATAAACAGGCACTTCTAATGCTTGTCCAATTAAAACAGCAATCGCAATTTGAGCCTTATATCCACCTGTAGCATTAATAGCACAAAATTGATGATTTTTTTCCCTTATCGTTTGACTCACAGTTTTGGCAAGATTACGAAGCCCTTTAGTCCGAAAAAGTTTAGGTTCTTTATCTTGTAAACCTAAAATTTCTCTAGTTTCAACTTGATATCCTTTTTGCTGATAGTAATTTTCAAGAATGTTAACAATATCATGTCCTTCTGGAGTTTGAGAATGACAAAAAAATAACTCACTGTTTTGTTGACAATATTGATGAGTCATTAAATCAGTAATAGAATTAATTTCAGCACCACAAAGTCTGGTGTTTCCAGGCAACTGTGCTAAACTCTCGGCAACCCCTTTAAAATTTTTGGCAGTAAATAATGCTCGTAAATTAATAATAAAATCCTTGGAAAAATGCTGTCTATCTTCTTCTGGTTGTTTGTTTAGCCAAGCTGGATAATTATCTTCATTTTTGGGAAGACTAGCTAAATTGGGATAAATCAAGCTAGTACCAATTGTGCAAATTAGAGTATGTGGAAGTTGAGTAATCATAGTGATGTTAAATTTCTTTTAATGTTGATTATTTTTTTTCTGTATAGGGTTGGTAGGAAAGCTGGCAGGTTGAGAATCAGCTAAATTAGGCAATGATAAGTTTAACCCCGGCGCACGTTTGCTTTCTTGCTCATTTTTCACGAACCACTCAAATGCTTCCCCTTCTGGTTTGGGATGAGGGGTCACTCGTGGATAATGAATTGCTGCATTATTAAATCCTTTACTGCTGTTATAAAAAGCACTGATAAATTCGATTTGTTCAAAATGTTTATTAACCCCGTAAGCCGAAACAACTGCTTTTTTGAAGTTATCAATACAGCTTATACCATTACCAATTTTAGGAGGTTTAGGTATTAAAGATTGATAAAACTCTGCCCATTCACTGCCTAATCGTAAGTCTGTATTATCCCAATTAATATCAAGCCAAACACTACCAAATCCTAAAGGTTTTGCCCCACCCAGTCGATGGTAGTAAACATCAGGGGAAGCTAGCAGCCAGAGTAATGCACCAAGTTCAACGGAAGAAAGATTAATCACATCAATCTCGAATTGAAATTCGGTTTCAGGTTTGACCCATCCTTTGATAGAACGATTTTGTTCACTTCTTTGTTCCATTCTCTGTTTCTGAGGTTGACGATATTCTTGATAATGACCTGTGTGATCTGGTTCTTGAGTTCGATCTTCTAGAGGATTATGCCAATAATCGCGTGGTAAATCTTTGTGATGGGGATAAACTTTTCGACCGCGCAAGTTTTGATCCTTGTATTTATATCCTTCTCCCTTACCTTTATTTTTCGGATCACTTTCGCCATGATGCAGTGGTTTGCCTTTTTCATCATCAGCACAATAAAAACGTGCTTGTTCTGGTTTGGGTTGTCCTAAAATTGCTAGAGGAAAACTTTCCTCTTCACTGCCAAAATTATCAACAGCATCATCACTCGAACAATCAACACTATGTACTCGTAACTGTCCCTTATATGAACCTTGTCCGTTTTGATTCACCCAACCAAAAACGCGATCGGCTGGAGAAAGTTTTTCTTTATTGGTAGCAGGTTTGAGAGTAGAATTAAGAATCTCTGCTGGTGTCTGATCGTACAAACTCCGAGAAATCATGACTGGATAGAGATCAAAGATTTCAAAACTTGCTCCCTTTTTACGCACATGGGCATAACAGAGTGTTCCTTCTGTTAATTCCTTTTCGCGATCGCCGCCTGTAATTTGACGAGACCAAACAGCAGCATTACCTAACGCAGATGGACATGATAAGCCATTGTTAAACTCTTGATTGTTTTGATAACTTTCAATTAGCTTTTTCCATCGTTCTCCTAGTCGTTTTTTCTCAGATTCAGAAACTAGAATTGAAACTTTATTGCTATCATCAAAGAAAATTCGCTCATCATGTTTGTTGGTAATATTTTTATTGGTTATACAGACATAACCTTCAAACTGACGTATGGGATCATCTGTTGGCTGATGTTGACCATTGCCTTGGGAAGAAGTGGGTGCAGGAGGTTGACCTAACTGTTGATCAGAGGGAACAACTTCCCGAACTTTCCAATAGGTAAAAATTGGCGTTCCATTACGTTTGTATTTTGCAAATTTCTCTGCCCAAAATCTTACTTGCTTCCCATGTCTCGGCAATTGCTCAGTTCCTGAATAATTTATTGCGTCTCGATCAACGGTTGTATTGTTTCGATTCCATTGACGTAGCCAAGCGGCATACATAGGGTCTCCCCTTTGCGGTCGTCCGTCATTTGATATGTTCGAGGTGCCAAGATACAAACACACATGATCATTTTCAATTCGGGCTGGAACCATTTGAATCCCTGCATTGGCAGGCATTCGATATCCTAAAAGTTCATCATGCTTATCTAGAACTGATAATCGTGAATTAGTAATGGCTTCATAAGCCGATCGCAGCATCCCTTTAATGGACGTTGGCGGGAGATAGGGTTTCCCATCTTTACCCAAGCGAATGTCATAGATTTTATGACCAGTTGGTTCACCTTTTTCATTTAGTAAATTTTCTACCTCACCAGTATCAGGAATAAGTAGAGGAGTAACAGTGGTGAGGTTAATTTTAATGCGACCTGACCAGTAGTTTTCCTCATATCGACCATGACCAATAGGAGGTGCATCTCCTAATTCTCGTTTTGGCGTTTTGGGATCAAATTTGGGTAAATCATTCCGAGGTAAGGCTGGGACAAAATTGTAAGGATTATGGAAGTGATTAGTATCCTGTAAGTTTTTCGGTTTTTCTTGAGGTCGATCGCGCTTTGGAATTGGTATCTCTTGAACTTCTTCTCGATCCCAGTTCTGACCTTTTTCACGCAGTTGAAAGATGTACTGTCCCTCGGCTTCAAATTCAACTTCCCAAGTTTGTTTTCCTGGTTCAGTGACGCTTTTAATCTTCTCAAGTAAAGCGATTGAGATTTGTTCTTCAGGCAACTTTTTGTCGGGAATATGATCAAATTTATAAGCTGAATTATCTTTGGAAGTAATAGTAATTTTTTTACACTGTAAGTTACCTTTATTGTTTTTTTTAAATTGAATTGAAAGTTCTCCTGTTTGAGGAAACATGACTCTACCTCTTTTACTTTGCTACCAAATGGTTTGAATATTCAATTGTTTAATCTTAAAATCACGGGTCACTAAGGGTAAATCTAAATAAACAGCAGTTGCTGCAATAATCCGATCCGGCATTTCAGGAACAATCTCCCGTGGAATTTGTTGAATTGATTGAGCGATTGATGTATCCAAGACAGTAACAATCCATCCAGTATAGGTATCGGAAAGAGCTTGATTTAGTCGTTGGAGAGCAAGATCAGGAATTCGACTCTTTTCATTTAGATAAATCATTTCCACTAAAGAAATAGAAGCAAGATAGACCTGACTTGCACTATCAATTGTTTCTCTAGCAAATTCTGAGAGTTTAGGAGAATTGAGGAAATACCAAATGATGGCATGGGTATCTAGTACAACTGCGCTCATAATTCAATTTCTCGTGGAAAATTTCCCCACATTTCTTGACGGGCTTCGGCAATATCTTCTTCTGTAATCTGAATATTTAAGTCAGCCCATAATCCTTTAAGACTCCGTTTCTGTTGTTTCGGCTGATTTTTATGTTTTAAATATTGGGCAAAATCTAAAACCTCCTGCTGTTTATCGACGGGAAGTTCTCGTAAGGTTTGTAAGACTGCTTCTTCAAGTGTCATTTTTTTACCTCCAATGGCTTGGGCTTGAGTTCGACTAAACGTTCTTCAATGACTGCAACATTTCCATAGTTTTCTGAATTACTATCTTCATTATTAACCCATTTCGCTATGTATTCACGAGTTTCAAGATAGACTTGCTGGCTTTCTTCTAAGGTTGTATTGAGTGGAATATCTAGTTTACCAATTCGAGCATCTGCTAATCGTTGCCATCCCTCTGAACAATTATCATCTCTTTTGACTCCTTTTCCCCACAGTAAATATTGTTGCTTTAGAGATTCACAACTGATTGGTTTAAGTAGTGTGAAACCTGGAAGGGATTGCTTCAATTCTGATAGTAAAACGGCTCTTCCGTTTCCATTATCGCAATTAAGCCAACGTAATTCGCACTGTTTATTAAAAATTCGTGCTTCAAAAATATCACTCAATTCAAATATTTCTTTTTCTTCAGCATTGGAATCTTGAAGTTTTTGATTAGTCAGTCGCAAAAATTGACAAGATTGAGGAGAATAGAGGAGCGCAACTCCATTCTGTAAAACTTCCTTACAATTAATAATTGACTCTTCCAAGGTCACATTTTTATCAGTTTGATAACTATACAATGTTGTTTCACTCATGTCATCCATCTCCTTATTGCTATCAATCCAATTTCGCCAAGCTGTATTTAGAGGAGTTAAAATCTCATCACCTAGACTAGATAAATCTCGCGCGATCGCGCTGACTTGATCAATCTCTGGTAAATCCTCAATAGGACTACAATTAAGGGTCATTGCTTGCACTTCCACAGTTCCCATCCCCCGATTTGTGCCATAGCCAATGGGGATTTTTCGATCAGCAAAGTCACGAAGAACTAATAAAACAAGCGCGATCGCAGCTTGAACTTTCTCGGAATCATAATTTTTCAAGCGTTCTAAATCCAGATGGATGGCAATGTTGTCCCACTCAACGCCAATCGGTTCTAAAACACTGTAAAGCATTCCATCCGCTGCACCGCCCGTCCAGCGATCAACGGCGACGTGCATGGCAGGTTGTAAGGTGTGGAAGGGATTATTGCCATTTTGGGGAAGATCTAAAGCTGTTCCGAGATTATCCTTAAACTGTTGAAATTCTCCATTTTCAGATTTTGGGGTCTTTTCAACCTCTGACCAGT
>JAVLCL010000214.1:0-5989 GCA_031580825.1 Halothece sp. Uz-M2-17 | reverse complement strand
AATGTTTTCTTTACTATTCGGACAAAAATCTATTTCTGCTAGCCCTGTGGGAAGCCCGAGTGTTACCCAGCAAATGCTAGAGTTTCTAGCGCGTCAACAACTTGAACCCATGGTCGAATTTTACCCCTTTGAAAAAGTCAACGAAGCCATGGATAAACTTCGCCACGG
Organism: Halothece sp. Uz-M2-17; assembly: GCA_031580825.1. Lineage (GTDB taxonomy): Bacteria > Cyanobacteriota > Cyanobacteriia > Cyanobacteriales > Rubidibacteraceae > Halothece. The sequence continues at coordinate 5,821 of JAVLCL010000214.1, read as the reverse complement.
AAGCCCCCGTTATCGTATTGTTTTAAAACGATAAATTCCTAATCGTCAGGTGGTTTTGCCCACCTGAATCTTAATTAGAATTTTTTGCATTTTTAATAAAACTTTAAGTATTACAACTTGTCTTTTGATTGTTGATTTTATTTGTTCTATCTTCTAAAAGGCTGTTTCAAGTTGAAGATCAATGATCAAAAAAATAATTGCATCCCTAATTTTAGTTTTCTGCCTTCTCATCGCTTCTCCGGCTCATGCTGCAGCTAATGGTGCACAAATTTTCCAAGCCAATTGTGCAGTTTGTCATGCCAATGGGGGTAACCGTATCATGGCAAACAAAACGCTAAAGAAAGACGCATTAGCGCAATATAATATGGACTCTAAAGAGGCAATCGTGAATCAGGTCAAGCAAGGAAAAAGTGCGATGCCAAGTTTTCTCGGAAGATTAAATGAATCACAAATTGAAGCGGTTGCTGAATATGTTTTAAGCCAAGCCGAAAAGGGGTGGTAAGTTCATCGGGTTAATGATTCGGGGAAACAGGAGTGATTCCATCCTTTTCCCCTGAACTTAATGTGAGATTACTGATGTTCTTTTTCTTCGAGTTGACTTAAATAATGGACTTCTGTGGGGTAAGCAATTTCAATTCCTTTCGCTTCAAAATAATCTTTGATTGCAAAATTAATGGTTTGCTGAGCATCCATATAAGCACTATAGTCTGGGGTTTCCATATAATAAACCGTTTCAAAATTTAAGCTGAAATCGCCATAGGAACTAAAATGACAACGATCAAAACGGGTCTTTTCTGTCTGATTAATAATCTCGCGAATTAATTCTGGGATTAATTGTAATTGTTCTAACCCTGTGTCGTAAGTTACGCCGATGCTAAAAACAATACGACGTTCTTCCATCCGCTTATAATTATGAATCCGAGAACTGGTTAAATCACTATTAGCAAGAATAATTTCTTCTCCACTTAAACTACGAAGGCGAGTGGTTTTAATACCAATATGTTCAACAGTTCCCAATAAGTCACCAATAATAATAAAATCCCCAATTTGCACAGGGCGATCGAGCAAAATGGAAAAATAACTAAAGAGTTCTTGAAAAACGCCTTGCGCTGCTAAAGCAATGGCAATCCCCCCAATGCCTAAACTTGCAATTAATGCCGAAATATCAAAGCCCAGATTTCCTAATAAGAAGATCAGACCAATTGTCCAAGTAATAATTCTCAGGGCTGGAGAAAGAATCGCAACACTTTGTTCACGAGCTTCATCATTTTCTCCTTTCAACCAATAGGTTGCTAAAAGATATTCGATAACATTACCAATAAATCGAATGCCAATAAACGTCGCAACAATTAACCCCACAACATCAATCGCTTGATTGAGGATGGGATGTAATTCTAAGTTCCGAATGCTAATATAAAGCACTCCTAGATAGAGTAAAGGAGTGATCGATTTTTGAAAGATTTTAATCAGACGATTATTAACCCCAATTTTTGACTTCTGAATCCATTTTTTGAGTTGCTTAAGCAGAAAGCCTTTGAGAATGACATTGATAATCAAAATCCCAACGACAAAAATCAGCAGAGCTAGTAAGTATTCATAAATGAAATTATCAAAAAATTGGTAGTTTAAAAAAGCTTCAATTTTCTGTCGTGCTTGTTGATCCATACAAAAATACTCCTCATACAACAATAAACCCCCAAAGTGGGGGTAAAAACATAAACTTATCTGAGCAGTTTATCGGGTTTTGCTGTCATTTTCATGACTGGAAGAAGTAACTTCTTGACTCGTCGTTACCGTGGAGAGAGATGTTTCTTCCGGTTGGGGATAACGCTCTCCAAATACCCGCTCACCCAACGTTTTTATAATCATATACAAGATGGGAACGACAAATAAACTGAGGAAGGTTGCAACAAACATTCCCCCAAATACCGCAGTTCCCAAAGACTGACGACTGGCTGAACCCGCCCCACTAGCAATCACTAAGGGAAAAATACTACTTAGGGTAGAAATTGCAGTCATAATAATCGGGCGGAGGCGTTTTTGCGCTGCCACGATCGCGCTTTGCGTAATGGTTAACCCCAATTCCCGCAACTGATTGGCAAATTCCACAATCAGAATCGAGTTTTTACTGGCTAAACCAATGAGCATCACTAACCCAATTTGGGTGTAAACATCATTAGATAACCCCCGTAAAGATTGGGCTGTTAACGCCCCCAACACCGCTAAGGGAACCGACATCATAATAATCATCGGGTCAACATAGCTTTCATATTGGGCAGCTAAAACTAGAAACACAAAAACTAAACCTAAAGCAAAGATGAGTGGGGCTTGTCCACTAGATTGAATTTGTTCTAGGGATGTTCCTGACCATTCATAGCCTAAACCGGGGGCTAAGGTTTGGGCTGCTGCTCGTTCCATTGCAGCAAGGGCTTCTCCAGAACTCGATCCGGGTGCAGCTTCCCCGTTAATTTCAATGGAACGGAACCCATTATAGTGATTAATACTTTGCGCCCCTACGGTTTCACTGACACTGACTAAATTCCCCAAAGGAATCATCTGGTCATTATTGGATTTAACGTAAAGTTGATTAATTTCTTCGGGATTATCGCGAAACTCACCATCGGCTTGCACATACACGCGATAGTTTCGGCGACTCATCGTAAAGTCATTGACATAGCGCGACCCAAAATAAGTTTGTAGGGTGTTGAAAATGTCATTAATATCTACTTGCAACGCCTTCGCGCGATCGCGATCGACATTTAACTCTAAAATCGGTGTATTAGCAGCAAATCGGCTAAATGCCCCCGCAATAGCAGGATCTTGGTTCGCAGCCCCCAATAAAGGACCCATACTCTGTACAAATTGATTAATATCTAAGTTACCGCGACGGTCTTGTAATTGGAACTGAAACCCGCCAAAACTCCCTAGTCCTGAAATGGCAGGTGGATTGACAGGGAACACATTGGCTTCTGGCAAACTCATTAATCTCCCTCGCACCTGATTAATAATGGCACTGACGGATTGAGAAGGCTGAGTCCGTTCTGACCAAGGAATCAACGGGGTAAAGATAACACCTTGGTTAGGGGTATTTCCCCCAAAAGCAAACCCGCCCACGGCAAAAGTTGCTCGTACTTCGGGAATATCGAGATAATACTGCTCGATTTGTTCCATGACATCGCTCGTATATTGCAAGGATGCCCCTTCGGGTCCTTGGACAATGGTAATAAAATAACCTTGGTCTTCTTGGGGGAGAAAGGCTTTTGGCACTTGCTGATAAACCCATCCCGTTAGTACTAGTAACGCCACAAACCCGCCTAAAATAATAAATTTAATACGACCCAAGAAAATAATCAGTCCGCGATAGCCTCGTTCTAACGCTGCCAAGAAATTATTAAACCAACCAAAGGCAATGGCAAAGACTCCCTGACTGGGCATTTTCTGCCGGAGTAACAAACCCGATAGAGTCGGGGTGAGGGTGAGGGCATTAAACGTGGAAACGGCAATTGCAAAGGCAATGGTTAAGGCAAACTGGCGATATAGTGCCCCAGTTGTGCCAGGGAAGAAAGCAACGGGAATAAATACCGCCATTAAGACCAGAGAAGTGGCAATCACCGCCCCAGTTAATTCCCGCATCGCTACCATAGCAGCTTGGACGGGGGGATAACCATCATCTTGAATTTTACGGCTAATGTTTTCCACCACAATAATGGCATCATCCACCACCATCCCTGTGGCGAGGGTAATCCCAAATAAGGTTAAGCTATTGATGGAAAAACCAAATAATTTAACAAAAGCAAAGGTTCCAATCAAAGAGACGGGAATAGTAATTGCAGGAATAACGGTAGTGCGCCAATCTTGCAAAAAGATAAAGATGACTAAAATCACCAAAACCACTGCTTGTAACAGGGTTTGCACCACACTAATCATGGACTGTTGCACAAAGTCAGTGGTATCAAAACCAATGTCATAGATCATCCCCGAAGGAAACTCTTGGGAAAGCTCTTTCATTTTTGCTTTGACTCCTCGGGCAACGTCCAGGGCATTACTTCCTGGTTGCTGATAAATCCCTAAGCCAACCGCTTCATTCCCCCGAAACCGCAAGAAAGAACTATAGTCTTGCGCGCCTAACTCCGCTCGTCCCACATCTTTGAGTTTAATTAACGTCCCGTCATTTTGAGTGCTAATAATTAAATCTTCAAACTCAGCAACAGTTTCTAAACGGGTATCTGCCCTTAAGCTAATTTGAAAGCGTTGATCCCCTGGGACGGGCGGTTGTCCCACTTGCCCGGCACCAACTTGAATATTTTGTTCTTGTAGGGCATTAATCACATCTTGGGCGACTAAATTCCGACTCGCTAAACGGTCAGGGTTCAGCCAAATGCGCATGGCATATTTCCGTTCTCCGAAAATTTGCACATTACCCACCCCTTCCACTCGTTCTAAAGCATCCACAAGATAGAGATCAGCGTAATTACTCAAGAAAACATTGTCGTATTCCCCATTCTCAGTAAAAAGTCCAAACCCCATCAAAATCGTGTTCGACTCTTTACTAACCTCTACCCCGTTTTGAATCACCGGTTGCGGTAAAGAAGGTTCAGCTTGAGAAACTCGGTTTTGGACATCAACCGCAGCAATATCTTGATTCCGGCTGGCTTCAAAGGTAACGGTGATGGAACTAACCCCGCTATTCGTGCTACTGGAACTCATGTAGCGCATGCCATCAATGCCGTTAATTTCCCGTTCTAAGACAGTGGTTACAGTTTCTTCAACGGTTTTGGCATCAGCCCCAGTATAAGTGGCACGAACAGTCACCTGTTTTGGACTAATATCGGGATATTGCGCCACTGGAAGCAAAGGAATGCAAATGATTCCCACGATTAAAACAATCAGGGAACAAACCGTGGCAAAAACGGGACGTTTAATAAAAAAGTTGACAAACATTGATTTTGTTATTGGTTATTGGTTCATCGTTCTTTGGTTACTGTCTTCTTGGGGCATAACGGGCGCACCATCGGAAAGACGGAGAATACCGGAAGTGATGAGCGTATCCCCAGGTTCTAAACCAGAAATGACTTGATAGCTATTCCCTTGAATCGATCCCAATTGCACTGGCTTTTGTTTGGCAATCAGTTGGTCTCCTGTTTCTGATTGTTGGGCGACAAAGGCAAAGGTTTGTCCGCCTAAGCGAGATACTGCTGTTGTCGGGATTAAAACGCCTGTGTTTTCTTCCCAGATTATTCTTGCTTGCACAAATTGATCATCTTTCAGTTTGCCGTCAGGATTGGCAAACACGGCTTTGGCTAAAACCGCTTGTGCTTGCATATCTACTTGCGGGGCGATAAAGTTAATTTGTCCGGTGAGTAACGGTTGCTCACGATTGGCGGTGAAAAGTTCAACGGTGAGTCCTTTTTGCAGTTGATCCGCTTGTTCAATGGGAATGCGCAGATTTAGTTCTAAAACATTATTCTGACTGATTACAGTCAAATCGTCTTGATTTCGAGCTTGCAGATACCCTCCAATTTCAGCATTGATATCACCAATGGTTCCGTTAATGGGAGAAACAACCAGCGTGTCGTTGAGATCTTCTTGCACTACTTCCACTTCTGCTTGCGCTCGGTTTAATGCGGATCGTTCTTGGTCTAAGCGCGATCGCGCTGCATCCACTTGTTTTTGCGCTGCTTCCAGTTGAGATAGGGCTGATTCTTGATCCCGTTGGACTCGATCGAGTTGTTGTTGCGCCTGCGCCCCTTCTTCTACTAAAAATTTCGTGCGTTGATATTCTTCATTTTGTAAGTTCACTTCTGAGCGCGCACTCCTAACA
>JAVLCL010000213.1:0-5992 GCA_031580825.1 Halothece sp. Uz-M2-17 | reverse complement strand
CACTGCCAATTCAAATTCCCTGGCTGAGGCAGATGCTCAGTCACACTCAAGGGTAAATAATGAAACAGTAGATGTTCCAAAGTTCGCAAGTGCTTGATCACCCCAAGCAAAGTTGATTCAGTTGGCTGCACCCAAAGGCGAGCTTGTAGAGTAGCAGGCAGCTGAATTCTCAGTTGGGCTTCTTGGGAAACTAAAGACTCAGGAAGCGACATAAATTTGATCAGACCACAGCATATGTTTTAAAGCAAGTTGTTAAGAGAATCTGACATTTTCTCAAAAGAAACAGACATTTCACTCATCTTCACACGCCCTTCGGTAGCGATAAGTCACAGATGACACCTTCTGTTTAGGAAAATAGACTGCTGAGACCGTTAGTGAGGATTTGATTGTAGCAAAATCCCGAGAGTGATCCAGCAACAAATACTTCTTCTCTTTGCAAGAGAAGGTCGTGACTCAATGTGGAAATGAACTGAAATTTTTTTCACCACGGAGGCATTTTCTTAAACACCATGCCAAGATAAAGGAAAAATTTGGGAAGGGGTTATTGCTTAAGCAATAATTCTTGTTTGATCAGTTCTATATTGTTCTCCTAATCAGGCTATGCGTCATTGGATTCAACTAGAGAGTTATTCCGATATCAGTATTTCTTTGCCACCTCAAACCCAATCTTTTGTTCCTTCTGCGCAAACGACAGTTGGCTTTCCTCGTAACAGTGTTGTTGCCTCTTGTACTCACAAAATTCAGGAAGTGATCAAAATAGCAGAACAAAATCATGGTCGCTTGCTGGAGCGAATGTTGCTGATTTTACCAGACAAAACTCGTAGCCAAATTGCTGCTCGGATCTTACTCGACGCAGTGATGACACTGCATCAGCAGCACTCTTACTTTACAGTAACAATCTTGTATGGTCTGGGCACTCATCCCTTAATGAGTGATGAAGAAATTCGACACCTAACAGGAGAGGAACGTTACCAAAAACTGCAACAGATGGGGACGATGATTAAGCAGCAAACCACTAAAACTAAGACGAATGATTTAGTTGCTGTTTCGATTCCATCTCATCCTTTTCAGCAGTCAAATTTTCCGCAAGATTATACAGTAACCGTGCCCCAACTCCTGTTTAATCATGATTTTACTATCATTGCCGGGGATACCAAACTCCACCCCTATGAAGGTCGTTATGGCAGTGGTGGGATTAATAAAATGCTAGCGGTCGGAATTGCCAGTCTCAATGAAATTCATCGCAGTCACAGTGCAGAAGTGTTGCTCTCTCCTCATACCAGAGTTGGAGATGCCAAGAGCCCTTTTGTAAGAATGATTGACACCACCGCTGGGGCAATCCGTCAAGCAATGCGCGATCGCGCGGATAGTCGGCCTTTATCAATTCCTTACGGTTTAACGGTCGTTGCCGAAGATGAAAATCACATTGGAGCTTTTGCTTTTGGTAATCAGGAAAAAGACCGTCGCTCCCTAGCAGAAATGAATTTCCGTCGTCATCACTTTTGGGTTCAAACGGCGTTTGATGTGGTAGTCAGCGATGTCTTACCTCGGCAAGGAACAGATCTCTTAGCTGGAGCACGAAGTTTGCAATATTTATGCGATTGGAATCAACAAAAAACGCCCTTACTCCACTCTCCCTATTGCATTGCATTGCTTTATAACCCCTGTCATGAATTGCAAAACAATAATGGGATCGGCAATGACGGAACAAAAGAACAACTTGACGTTCTCGCGACCCTCACCCAAGAATCTTATCAGACACTGAAACCAAAAATTCGTCAAGCAACCACTTGGCAAAAGCTCAACCAGCTATTAACCGAAGCGCGACGCTTGATTTTAGAACAATGGCAACTACATTTAGAAATGGTGAGCCAACCCGAACTAATTTGGTTAGGGTTAGAAGATTTAGCGCAAAAGGCTTTGGAGCAACAGCAAACGTCACTCCCAACTGCCAGCAATGCTTTCTATCAAGCACTTCTGAAATATAGGGGTCAGCATAACCCTACGATGCGAGCGATTGCAAATCTCTGCGATCAATATGAGCAAGGACAACCTTTAAGTCGAATTCTCGCTCAAATTCGAGTCGAAATCGTGAACCAAGAAGAAGAAGAGGGGCTAGGAGAGGGAGGACAACGAGCTTTTCGCCTTTTAAAAATTTGTCAAAACTTCCAACATTTTCTGATTGCAACTGCCAATTCAACCGCCATTTCTTATTTAGAAGCGTTAGATCCGAATCTGATCCCCGAGCTTTCGCCACAACTACGAGAACAATGTCATTTTCACCAGCCTTCCTTTGCCAGTTCTGTTGTTTCAGGTCAAAGTAGGAATCACCAAACCTCACAGCAGACCCTCTCTGCTGACCAGACACTTCTTTGTGATCAGTTCCGGTTGAGCCTCTTAGGTTTGCAAGCTGTGGATTTAAATCATTATTCTTCTCAAGTGGCAGTCGATTTAGCTTTAGCCTATGCCAGTTGGTATCAACCCGAAACCCCTCAATTAGAAGTTGCATTTTTGCAATCCCCAGTTATTTTACAAAGACAAATTTTGTCGGAATATAACTTGTAATTGGAGCAAAAAATATTACTCTTTTATTCGTTAAAATCGAAACTTCACCAAGGAGCGTTTTGAATGTCAACTGCATTACAGTTCTTAACCCAGCTTTATTTGCCGATTTTTTCGGCGATTGTCGTGGGATTTCTGGTCAGTCTCGGTTTAAGTCAGTCTTGGTTTCAACGTCGCTTCAATACTTCTTTAAAGACAGTCATTCCGAGCAGTTTGGGTCAATTTTTATTTTGGATTGGAGTCCCCCTGAGTGTCATTAACTTTTTACATCAAGCTGATCTATCAGTGGCGGTTCTTATGGCTCCTTTGGTGGCTTGGGGAGCCATTTTCTTGGCTTTAGGAACAAGTTGGTTTTGGTTGCGCCCGAACTTAAAAAAATGGGATCAAAACACTCGCGGTAGTTTCTTCCTAAGCTCAATGTTTGGTAATACTGGCTACATGGGGTTTCCTGTGATTTTATTATTACCCCAATTGGGTGCTAGATATTTTGGTTGGGCTTTATTTTACGATTTGCTGGGTACTCTGTTAGGGGCTTATGGTTTAGGGGTTTTTCTCGCTGCTCGTCTCGGGAAAAGCCCGCAAGCAGCGACACAGAGTTCTTGGTTTAACCTTTTACAAGTTTTGTTCAGAAATCCCACGGTCTTTGCTTTTCTCATTGGTTTAGCGTTGAGAAGTATTACTTTCCCTCCTTTGCTCGCCATTGGTCTCAATGGTTTTGCCTGGTTAATGGTCATGCTATCTTTAATGTTGATGGGAATGCGATTACAACAGTTATCATCCTGGAGTCATCTAAAACCTGCTGCCATGGCGGTGTCAATTCGGATGTTTCTGATTCCTTTAGTCGTTGGCATGACATTAACAGCTCTCGGAGTGGTTGGTCCCCCGCGATTGGTCATGGTGCTACAGTCAGGAATGCCTTGTGCTTTCGCAACCCTTGTCCTTTCGGAAAACTACGGTTTAAATCGAGATTTAGCAGTAGCAGCGGTGGGTCTCAGTTCACTGGTTTTACTCGTTACCTTGCCCCTCTGGTTGTGGGGATTCTCTACATGGTAAATCACGAAGATCACGGGAAATGCTCAAATCTAAAATGAAGTCAGGATCGACAACTATCACGCAGCGTCTTACTATTTATGGTGCCAGTTTTTCAACTTAGGGGAGGGGCAGTCAATTGCAATGATTAATCATCAAAAACTTATCCGTTATCTGAGTCAGATTTTAATTTTAGGTCAGAGAATAGTTCTCATCACTCAGATGGTTTTCCAGTCATTGCTAAAGCGACCTCAAAAACAATCAAAAATATTGCTCGCGATCGCGATGTTTAGCTTAGTTGTTGCTTGCGATAGTTCGACTCCTAATTTCAATAACTTAGCCAATCAAGTCAACGATGAAACGTTACAAATTTGGTGGAGTGAAGGCTATTATCCCGAAGAAACCAATGCCATTCGTGATGCCATCCGCTCTTGGTCGGCACAATCAGAGACTGCGGTCGATCTCCAATTTTTCAGTGAAAAAGATCTGATTCAGCAAACCCAAAGTGCTCTCAGTTCCGATAGTTTACCCGATATCATTTATGGTTATAGCCTTGATTTTGGACTGGTTCCTTATCTGGCTTGGGAAGGAAAATTAGCAGATACCAGCGATATTCTACAACCGGTTCAAGATCAGTTTGTTCCAGAAGCCTTAGAAAGCGTCACTTACTTTAATCAAGCCGATAATAATCGTCGCTTTTATGCTGTTCCCATTGCCCAAAATGCATTTTACGTGCATTACTGGCGCAGTCTTTTAGACAAAACAGCCTGGAATGATACCCAAAATATTCCTCAAGATTGGAATCGTTTTTGGCAATTCTGGATTGATCGTCAAGGGAATATTTCTAATAACAATGAAAAAACCATTTATGGTTTAGGTTTACCGATGTCACCTGCAGCAACGGACACCCATTATTTTGTTGAGCAAATGCTAGAAGCCTATGATGTGAGGGTGTTAGATGCAACTGGTAGCTTTATTTTAGATAACGCTGCTGGGATCAACAAATTAACTCAGGTTTTATCTAAAATTACCGAATTTTATAACGCAGGGTATGTTCCACCGAACGCAGTGAATTGGTCAGATCCGGATAATAACATTGCTTTTCTCAGTCGGCGGTTGTTGATGACTGTTAATGCAACCCTCTCCATTCCAGGTTCACAACGTCAAGCCCCTTCCACCTACAAAGAAGATATGGTTACCATCCCATGGCCCAACAAACCCAGTGGTGATCCCATGCGCTATATTGTATCAACCAAACAGATGGTGATTCCTAAGGATACAAACCAACTGCAGGCAGCAAAAGATTTAGTCTCCTATTTAATCCAACCGGAAGTATTAGGTGAATTCAATAAAGGATCTCAGGGTCGCTTTTTTCCTGTTATTTCTGACTTAATTGACGATCCCTATTGGAATGATCCCTCAGATCCGCATATTTCTGCTTCTGCGGATTATTTTGAACGCACTCGTTCACCATATACAAAGTTGAATCCTGCTTATGGTGAAGTGCAAACCAATCAAGTTTGGGGAAAAGCTCTTATCAGTATTGTTCAAGACGGCGTTCCTCCGGCTGAAGCTGCTGAGGAAGCGGTTGATGAAATTAATCGTATTTTTGAGGAGTGGGAATAGTTCAATGCACTTGCCCTTGTCGCCAAATACGAAGTGGAATGAACGCATTAGACTGTTTATCGCATGGTTTCCTTTGATTACACTTACGGCAACCAGTGTGACTACCTTTTTAGTTTATGTCTCTTTGCGTCAGCGGATCATCCCGCCAACGTTCAAACAGTTAGAAAATGTTTCTGATCTCAAAGAAGAGCAATTAAATCAATGGTTCAGCGATCAAAAACAGATGGTTCTAGAGTCCTCCCAAGTGCTCAGTCAATCTCCGATTATTGCGGAAAGTCTAGAAGCGGGTGAGGTAACTTCCGAACAATCTCAAGCCATAGAAACCCGATTAAGCAGTTTAAATGTATCGGATCGCAGTTATTCGGTTGCACTATTAAATCATAGTAGTATTGTGGTTTATGCCACAGATGAATCCAAACAAGGGCAATATCAACCCATTCAAAATAGTAGTACTTATCTTCCCCCTAACAACTTGGCTCAGGTCATTCCCAACTTCTATGCTTCTTCTCTAGATGGTGTGCCAATGATCACTTTCGCCACCCCTCTTGTGAATAATCAGGGGGAACGCATTGGCTTTTTAGCCGTTGATTTAGATTTAGATGCCCTGAACCAACGGATTGGAAAATCCCCTTACTCGAATAATGTTCCTCCTGAGATCCGATTAGCGTTAGAAACTTATTTAGTGGGTCGCATTTCTCCTCTAGAGAATGAATTGGTTGCCGCCTTCCGCGGCGAGCCACTCCGCGGGCAAATAGACGTTGTTCTCCTCGCTGTA
>JAVLCL010000212.1:0-6072 GCA_031580825.1 Halothece sp. Uz-M2-17 | reverse complement strand
CTGGGAGCAGATGACTATTTAGTTAAGCCTTTTACAAAAGATGAACTCATTCGTGCTGTTCATACCCAAATTCAGAAACAATCCGTCTTTCAACAAGAACTGTCTTCCTACCAACAAGAACTCAAAAAACTCAAAAAAACAAATCATCAGCTTCAGCAGCGAAAACATATCCAAGAAGAGATGCTGAAGACATTAGTTGAAGATTTGCGAGGAAACTTTAGTAAAGTTAATTTAGCAATTCATCTCCTTAAAAGTGAAAATGATCAGGAAAAAAGAGTTCAATATTTAGAGGTCTTAGAAGAGGAATTAAAATGGGAAATTCAATTACTGGAAAAAGCATCAAACCTTAATCATGTTATCACCACAGAAAATATCAATTTTCTGCAACGGTACAAGTTGCTTGAAGTTCTTAATCAATATCAAGAAAACTCTCACAATGGCATGGTCAATCCCAAATTTTAAAGGACGAAATGAGATGCAGTTATGGCAACGGGAAAACTAATTAACGGTGAATGGCGTAAAGAAGGGGTAGTCATCCCCATATTAATCCGAGTGGAATTGTTCCCAAGGGTCCTGTTTTAGATTTCGAGAAAAATTGAGCGTTATGATCGTGAGTAACACAACACGCTACTAAAAACGATCGCGCGATATGGAAAAATTTTTTAAAGGGTTTGAAGACTTAATTGAGTTAGCAAAAACCCTCGAAGAAAAAGTTGAAACAGGGGAACTGAAAACTGACATCCGAGTCAACTCTCGCCCCCTAACAAATATTCCCCGTCAAGGAAATATCCCCCGCACTCAAACTCGATATCAAGGGGGAATGGGGGTGGAAAACTTAAACAATTCTCCCACTTCAGAAACAGAAGAAACAGAAACGCCTTCCACAATCTCCTTAAGTGAAATTGGCGGACTGAAACCGATTATTCAAGAATTAACCGAATTGGTTGGGATTCCCCTCAAACGTCCCCAATGGCTGGAACAATTAGGACTAGACCCCACAACGGGAGTACTGTTAGTAGGACCGCCGGGAACAGGAAAAACTCTGACCGCAAAAGCACTCGCCCAAAGTTTAGGGGTGAATTATATTGCTTTAGTCGGTTCCGAAATTATGAGTAAATATTATGGGGAAGCAGAAGCTCGGATGCGAGGAATTTTTGAAAAAGCAGCCCGTCACGCCCCTTGTATTTTATTTATTGACGAATTAGATAGTATTGCTCCCGATCGCGCTAAAGTAGAAGGGGAAGTGGAAAAGCGCGTGGTGGGACAACTGCTCAGCCTCATGGATGGCTTTACCACAACATCAGGAGTGGTTCTCTTAGGCGCAACCAACCGTCCCAACCATCTTGATCCCGCCCTCCGTCGTCCCGGACGGTTTGATCGCGAAGTCGTGTTTGGTGTTCCGGATGTCACGGAACGGGAAGAAATTTTAAGGGTATTAACTCGGAATATGCCCTTAGCAGAAACCGTTGATTTAAAACAAATTGCTCAATTTGCAGTGGGGTTTGTGGGGGCGGATCTCAAAGCATTAACCCAAAAAGCAGCCTATACCGTTTTAAGACAAGCAATTTCCACGGAAAATACCAATTTTGAAGCGATTGATTTACCCGACAATGTCAGGGTCACGCAAGGCGACTTTTTAGAAGCGTTAAAAGCAGTCAAACCCAGTGTGTTACGCACTGTTTCTGTGGAAACCCCAGATGTAACTTGGGAAGAAATCGGAGGGTTAGTAGAAATTAAACGCACCCTACGAGAAGCAGTAGAAGGGGCGTTACTCTATCCGGAATTGTATCAACAGACTGGAGCAAAAGCACCGCGAGGCATTTTATTATGGGGAGAACCCGGAACCGGAAAAACACTGTTAGCGAAAGCTCTCGCGTCTCAAGCCCGTGCTAATTTTATTAGTATTAAAGGGGCGGAATTGCTCAATCGTTGGGTGGGAGCAAGTGAAGAAGCGGTGCGCGAGGTGTTTAGTAAAGCGCGACAAGTGGCTCCTTGTGTGTTATTTATTGATGAAATAGATACCTTAGCCCCAGCGCGAGGTAGTTATCAGGGAGACTCTGGAGTCAGCGATCGCGTGGTGGGACAATTATTAACGGAAATGGATGGGATTGTTGAAGCCAGTAATGTTTTAGTGGTTGCAGCCACCAACCGTTATGAGAGCCTGGATCCGGCTTTATTGCGCTCAGGACGCTTGGATCTCCAGCTACAGGTCGAATTACCCGATGATGACAGTCGTCTTGCGATTTTACACATTCATAATCGCGATCGTCCTTTAACAGGGGTCAACCTCGAACAGTGGGCGAAAATGACAGAAGGATGGAATGGGGCTGATTTAGAATTACTCAGTAATCAAGCAGCCTTGTCTGCGGTGAGAAATGCAACAGCCCAAGGCATTAATGATCCCACGGCGGTGAAGATTACAGCAGAGGATTTTCAGTCTGCTTATGAGCGTTTAACTCAGCAGCGATCGCGCTCTTAAATTTTTTTAGTTTTGGGCTTGTCACCTTCAATTTCATCGTGCTACTATTAGTAAATGTGCGCAGGCAACGCTTGCCACGGGTCGCTAACTCAACGGTAGAGTACTCGGCTTTTAACCGATTAGCTCTGGGTTCGAATCCCAGGCGACCCATTTAACCAAAACCAGAAAAACTCAAAGCTGTTTTTTCCGCTTGGAATGTTTCGTCTTGCGACCAGTTACCCGCTTACGCCACATTTTGAAGCTAGAAGATTTTAATTGAGATCGCATCAACTCAATCACTTGCTGTTCTTTCAAGCCGTATTGGGCTTGGATGGCTTCAAAGGGGATGTCATCTTCCCAAGCCATCTCAATAATACGGCTCATGTCTTCCGTGCTTAACTGTCCTTGTTCCATATCAGCCTGAACTTAGCTGGGGAGATTTTTGCTGCCATAAGTGTCAAGCCCATAAGCAGGAGTCCGTTCATTGTAATCAACTTCCTGACCGGTAAAGGACTGGGAAAGACTTTCAAAAGATTCAGAACGCCAGTTCCGTTCATGAATCGGTTTGGTTTGTTCGCCACGGAAATAGGCTTGAGTGCCAATCAGTGCGACAGCAGCCCAACCGATAACAAATAATGCAACTAACCAAAACATAGTGAATTCTCCTTTTTGTTAACTTATATTTACATTATGTAAACTTTTATAACAATTTGAATCATCTTAAAGATAGATTTGCTAGCTCATCACTAGCGGAAAATAAGCTAACTCCCATTGTTGCCCATTACTTATTGCCCAGCGCATAGCACTATCATATGTTTCTCTAGCTAGGGAGTGACTGGGTAGGTTCGTGATGTCTTTCATCGGTAGGAAGCCAGACGAGATAACCTGTTCTTAACCTAGAAAATGAAGCAAAGCAAAAGACGAGGAGGTCGTCAGAGTGATGCGGAAGTTAACACTCGGCACCCTTAGCACTTTACTCTTAACCTTAGGAGCAGTTCCCGCAGTACAAGCAGAAACACACTCGACAGAAGAACAAGCCTATAGTCGTGAAAATGGACAAAATGTTCGCAGTACCGCAGCGTTTGATTTGGTGTCTGCTGCCTATCGCGGAAGACTGGAATCCGAAGGAATTCCGAGCTACTATCAATTGCAACAGGCTTATGAAACCGGTCAAATTGATGCTGAGCAATTAGTGACCCGCGCGATCGCGGCGGGTGAATTATCTCCTGCAGCAGCAGAGGATGAAGGTTATATTAGCGCCGTGAGAGTACACTTATCTGATTTAACCGAACAAGGACAAAATGAGTAATCACTAAGCTCTTTTGATTCGCTAAACATAAACTCTAGCGATACTGCCCCCTTCCAATCCAGAAATTGTGAAGGGGGGATTTTCTTGCAAAATCGTTTTCAGAAATTCTATTAATTACTAATTCCAGAGTCGTTGAACACTTCTGAAAAAGAAAAATCAGGAGCAGCTAAAACAAAGACCGTTGAAGGTAATTCTGCTACTTTTTGCTGAAGTTCTTCATAGTATTGAATAAAATTCTCACTGGGAGTTGCCATGCCAAGGAAAATGAGGTCAGCATTGCGAGAGGTTTCTCGTAAAATGCGATCAAAGGAACGACCATCGGCAACAATCACTTGGGGAATAGCACTAATCCTTAATTGGGTCAGGAGTTGATTTAAGTTATCTCGCGCTGGGGGGACAGCGTTTTGATGGTTGACAACTAATTTGAGATAAATATTCGCTTCTCGCCAACGGATATCACTGCGGAGTAAATAAGCTAAGAGCAACATCAAGCCTCCATTAGCTTGCATACTTCCGCCCCACCAAATATCAATGCGCCGTCGCCTACCAAAGTTACGATCATGATTTTCTCGGAAAATCACTAAATTCCGTTTGGCTTGGTGGATTTGCGCGATCATCTGACAGTAACTCGCACGATGTTCTACTGATTCACTATCTCCTAATAAGACTGTATTGGGGACGACCGGTCCTAAACCATAAGTTTCTACTAAATGTTGCGCTCCGGCAAAGGTATCATTGGCACTGACTACTCTTACTAAGGCTTGTACACCTTTTTTATCCAAATAGTTACGAATCCGTCGTTCCATTTGTCCTTGCTTGACTAAACCGCGAGTGCTATTTTTCAGAACTGTTGAAACCGTGACCAGACCTCGTTTATGAGTTAAAGAGTCAGCGAGTTCAATTAAAGACCAGCGTTTGGTCGGTGCACCGGATAAAACGAGAATGTGGGGTCGCCAATTTTTGGGATCTTCTTCGTGATAGCTTTGATCCAATTGGTAAATGCCAATCCGCAATAATGCCATCCATAAGCCTCGGCGGACATCCCCCCAAGTTACTTCTAACGCCCGTCGTTGTAGCCAGAAATAAATGCTGAGACTAATCATCGCAGCAATCACGGTTGCGATCGCGTTGATTAAAAACATCACTACCAAACAACCGATCGCGCCGAGTAAAGACCACAGCCAATGGACTTTAAACTGGGGACGAAAAGACGGACTTTGTAAAAAGGCTTCAATTCCTGCCGAAACATTTAAAACAAGGTAAGTGGTGAGGAAAAACATGGTCAGCACGGGCGCAATTAAGTTTAAGTCGCCAATACAAACCGTTGCGATAACGACGACTAACGTTACGGCTGTTCCCACTCGCGGTTCATCATTTGCCCCACTCCCTTTCCCTAAAAAGCGCATCCAATGGGGTAACACGCGATCGCGCGCGAGAGCTTGTAAAATTCTGGGCGCACCTAAAATACTCCCGAGAGCACTACTTAAAGTTGCCCCCCAAACCCCTAATAAAATGGCAGGACCCCAGAGGGCAGTTTGTTGCATAATCAAGGGTTCGGCTAACAGGGTGGCTGCATCCGCTCGCATTGCCATCACAATCGGCAGAATCATATAAATGATATAACCGGTTCCCACCGCAGCTAAAGTCCCGACCGGAATCGCTTGGGTTGGGTTTTTCAAATCCCCTGACATATTCACCCCTGCCATAATCCCAGTAACAGCCGGAAAGAACACCGCAAACACTTGCCAGAAGGGTTCTGAAATTCGATCCGCAGCCCCCCAAAGTTCAATTTCAGTGGGTTCAATGGGTTTACCCAAAAAGAAAGACAGCAGAGACAGCGCGATCGCGCCCATAATAACGTATTGGACTTTAATGGCAGCATCGGCTGAGGCTAAGGCAACCCCCGCAACTAATACTGTTACGATTAGAGCCACATAGAGTTGACTCAATTGCGGAAACACATTAACGACACTTTCGGCAAATCCCAAGGTATAAAGGGCAACCGATAGGGCTTGGGCAAAATACAAGGGAATGCCCACCGCGCCTCCACTTTCAATCCCGAGGGAACGGCTAATCATATAATACGCGCCACCCCCCCGAACGACGCGATCTGTTGCAATGGCGGAAATGGATAAAGCAGTGAGAAAAGTAATGGCGGTGGAGAGGGTAACAATAATTAAAGTTCCTAATAACCCCACATTCCCCACCACCCAACCGAAACGCAGGTACATAATCACCCCTAAAATCGTCAAAATCGAAGGGGTATAAACGCCACCAAACGTCCCGAGTTTTTTACTTTCAGGTG
>JAVLCL010000211.1:2523-6077 GCA_031580825.1 Halothece sp. Uz-M2-17 | reverse complement strand
GTTGAGTTTCTAAGGTAAAAGGTCGAACCGGACGACAAGGATTATTATCAAAATATTCTACTAAACGGGGGGCACTAAAACTATCAATTCTTTCAATAATATCTGGATCTTGAACCTGTACTTGTTCCTCTTTTAAAATGACAGGAACGGGAACAACAAGAGCAAAATTTTCGATTTCTCCTTGATAGTCGTTTGCCATTGTTAAAACAGTTCGATTCCCATCTCGGGCAATAATCACTTGTGAGGCTTGATTATATAAATCGCCGTCAGCTTGGGCAACATAAAAGCCACAAAATGCAAATGCAGCAGCCGTATTTAAGAAGAAAGCAGCGATCGCGCTAACGGCAATTAAAACAATTTTAAATTTGTGCTGTTTCATTTTTAGTTCCTCCTAGTTGATAGCTTGTCCAAGTCCAATGAAACCGTTTTCCTTGCCAAATTGAATCAAAAATTGGGGTTAAGAAAGAACAAATAAATAACGCCCAAAAGGGAGCCGTTGCCAAGAAAAACTGATATTTTAAGAATAACGTTAACAGCGCGATCGCGCTAGACCAAAAGATTCTCCCCCATTTACTATCAGGAATTGATCGCGGATCACTGAGCATAAAAAAGGCAAATAGTAATAAACTGCCACTATTTAATTCGTGCCAAAAAATATCAAAATCGAATCCAAGATAAGCATTACGAGCAATTATTCCCACACTATAAACTAACAGGAAAATAACAGTTGTTTCCCAACGTCCGAGCCAACTTAAAATAACACCTCCCATTCCGACAAATAAGAGAGCTAAAGATAAAGACTCACCCCATTGTCCAGGAGAAACCCATGCTTGGTTTGTTAAACAAAGAACAGTGATAATCCCAAAATTAGCTGGGTTAAAAATATGCTTTCCACGATATTTAATTAGGAACTTACTAAGAATTGCACAGCTAACAGCAAGTCCCATAATCGCTAAAGAGTGGGTACGCAAGAGTAAACATAATCCTAATCCCGTAATTAAAGCACTACGAGAAATGAGTTCAATCTTTTCTTTCTTATTGAATAAGAAATCAGCCAAAAACTGAATACTTAAAGCCCCAATGATTGCAGTCGCCAATGTTATCGGATTAATCGCCTCAAAGCGATGGGTGATCAAGCCTAAACTGAGAAACCAACTTAATGCTAAAACTTGCAAATCACGCAAATCAATATTCAAATAAGGTTTTAATTTCATAAAGTTGTTTGGTTTTCAATTGAATTATAATGAGTTGAATTCATATTGTAATCAGCAATGATTCATGAGAAATCTTTGGGGCAAATTGCCTATTGCCTTAAACCAGAATTGCTGTCTCACAACTGATTCCTGACTACTATAGAAGGATATCCGATTCACGAAGTTCCTTCTCAGAGAATCAATTTTTCTTTACTGGGACTTGGACTTGCTTGTTATCATGGTCACTCAGTGTTTTCCCTGAAGTTATTTTTCACAAGATTATCCCAAAATATTTTGTATAACAATCAATATTACTCAAATAAGCATAATGTGTGATGGAGTCTGAATCTAACAAACCAACAAACCTTGATACAGCTTCCTCAACTCCTGTCGAACAGCGTCAACCCTTCTCTTTTCGTAATCAGTTTGAAGGGACAATGACAATGCACAGTGATCTAGAAACAGTGAAAGCGTATCTTGATGCTCATCAAGGCTGGTTTGTGCGTTGTGCCAAACCGATGCAAGCAGAACCCATGGGGAATAATAGCTATGCCTTAACAATTGGACGATTTGGTGCATTAGGATTTGAAGTGGAACCAAAACTAGGCGTGGAATTACTCCCAGAAACAGAAGGAATTTATCGTATGGAAACAGTTCCTTTAGAAACCAGTGATCTTGAGTTTTACGATGTGGACTACCAAGCCGAATTGCAATTGATAGAACACGCCACTACTAATATCTCAAACTTAGCTTTACCGGTGACAGGAGTCGAATGGACCCTTGATTTAGGGGTGACAATTCATTTTCCTCGGTTTATTTATCGTTTTCCCCAGCCAATGATTCAAAGAACAGGTGATCGACTATTAACCCAAATTGTTCGGCAAGTTTCTCGCCGTCTCACGTACAAAGTGCAAGTAGATTTTCACACGCGTCATGATTTACCACTGCCATCTTAAACGCAATTTGTTGGTTAATATGAACGATTAGGCTTTTGCCTTGGTCAGACCATTATTCGCATATTTAAGGTAAGATCCGGATGATAAGATTTCTTGGAACTATTGCTTTATGATTGAACCTTTACTGCTTGGAATTGTCCTTGGCTTAATTTTTGTTACCTTAGCAGGATTATTTTTTGCTGCTTATATGCAGTATCGACGCACCACCTAAATCAATGGTGTTTGGGCGAACTCTGGTTCGCCCTGATGGGTCAGTGTCAAATGGAATCCTTCGAGAGGATGAGGCAAGAAACGGATTAGACAGGGAATAATATCATCTGAAACTTAATTTTTATTAAATTAACTGGGTTAATCAAATAATTTAATTTTTTAATGAGTCATTCCCTAGATACTGCCAAGACCAAACCAGATACCATCCTCGTTGTTGATGATTCTCCAGATAATGTGCTGCTGGTGCAAAGTATTTTGGAGGAAGAAGGCTACCAGATTGAAGTTGCTGAAGAAGGAGAAAGCGCGATCGAAAAAGTGCTTGCAAGTCCTCCCCAACTGATTTTACTTGATGTGATGATGCCGGGAATAGACGGGTTTGAAGTGACTGAACGCATCCGTCAAAAAGAAGATTTACCCTTTATCCCTATTCTCCTGATTACCGCATACGATCAGCCCAGTGTTGCCAAAGGTTTAGATAGTGGTGCTGACGATTTTATTCGTAAACCCGTTGAATTAGAAGAATTATTAGCGCGAGTCCGATCATTATTACGATTAAAACATAGTGTTGATGAACGAGATGAAATTGCACGGCAAAGGGCTGATTTTGTGTCTCGTCTCACCCATGATTTGCGGACTCCGTTAGTTGCTGCGGATCGGATGTTGAATTTGTTTCAGCAAGGGGCTTTAGGAGAATTGTCTCCTCCGATGCAAGAAGCAGTGGCGACCATGACCCGCAGTAACCGAAATTTACTGGATATGGTGAATACGTTACTGGAAGTGTATCGCTTTGAAGCGGGACGAAAAGTGCTGAATTTTGCACCTGTGGATGTTAAGGGGGTGGTAGAAGAAGTGATAGAAGAACTTAATCCTTTAGCAGAAGAAAAAGGATTGAGTTTGGAAATTAAGGACCAAGTAGAAAACAATCAAAACACAACTGTAGAAGGGGATCACTTAGAACTGAGACGAGTATTTACTAACTTAGTTGGGAATGCGATTAAATTTACTGATGACGGTGCGGTAAAAGTTAGCATCCAACCAATGACAGAAACAGAAACCCCTCAATTAATGATTACCGTTGAAGATACTGGTCCTGGCGTTTCACAAGAAGAGCAAAAAACCCTCTTTGAACGATTTCGTAAAGGGAAACATCGTCACTCTGGGAGTGGCTTAGGGCTGCATTTATCACAACGAATTT
>JAVLCL010000211.1:0-2513 GCA_031580825.1 Halothece sp. Uz-M2-17 | reverse complement strand
GGCAGTATTACTTTAGAATCAGAAGTTGGAAAGGGAAGTACCTTTATTGTTCAATTACCGAAAGTCGCCGTAAAGCCTCTCTCCTTTAGGAAGAGGATATAAGGCGAGTGAGTTGAGGGGTTCGACCCCCCGAAAACGAAAAAACTCCATCAATTTGTGTTATAATTTAGTTACGCTAGAAGGAGAGCGTAATGTTTGTTATTGAGTACAAAGTCAAAGCCAGCAAAACTCAATACTCTGCCATAGACGAAGCCATTCGTACTGTTCAGTTTGTACGAAATAAATGCGTTCGTTATTGGATGGACAATAAGGGTGTTAGTAAGTACGACCTTAGTAAACTTTGCAAACAGTTAGCTGATGAATTTGACTTCACTAAAAAACTCAATTCCCAAGCCAGACAAGCATCTTCTGAACGGGCGTGGTCAGCTATCAACCGTTTCTACAAAAACTGTAAGGCGGGAATTAAAGGAAAGAAAGGATATCCTAAATTCCAAAAGAACAACCGCTCAGTTGAATATAAAACGACAGGTTGGAAACTTGACCCTAACACCAAAAAGCACATCACCTTCACCGACAATAACAACATTGGTCGCTTAAAGTTGGTTGGGAGTCGACATATCTATTTCTACCCTCCTGACCAAATTAAGCGGGTTCGTCTAGTTCGGAGAGCAGACGGCTACTATTGTCAGTTCTGCATTAATGTTGATGTCAAAGAAGAACACGAACCAACTAAGCAGATTATTGGTCTTGATGTTGGTTTAAGTGACTTCTATACCGACAGTGAAGGACACAAAGAGCCAAATCCGAGATTTCTCCGTAAAGGGGAGCAAGAGTTAAAACGTCATCAACGTCTTGTTTCTCGCAAAGAAAAAGGCTCAAATAACCGAGGAAAAGCGAGACAAAAACTAGCTAAGAAACACTTGAAAATAAGTAGGCAACGCAGAGAACACGCGAAGAGAATCGCGCGTTGCGTAGCTCAGTCTAACGACTTGATTGCCTATGAAGACTTGCAAGTGAGAAACCTAGTTAAGAATCATAATCTTGCTAAATCAATTTCGGATGTTGGTTGGTATCAGTTTCGAGTCTGGTTAGAGTATTTCGCTCAGAAATTCGGAAAGGTCACAGTAGCGGTTCCGCCTCAATATACGAGTCAAGAATGTTCTAACTGTGGGCGAATTGTTAAAAAGTCTCTATCAACTCGAACTCATACCTGTAAGTGTGGGTGTCAGCTAGATCGAGACGAGAACGCTGCTATCAACATCTTAAAAAAAGGACTAAGTACGACGGGGCACGTCGGAACTTGGGGGCTAGACTCCCTAAACGCTTCAGGAGACATCGCCTCTACTCAGGTAGGACAAGTCCTGTCTGAGCAAGTGAAGTCGCAGAATGAAGAATCCCCTTCCTTTAGCGAAGCGTAGGAAGGTGGACTGTCAACACTTCTACAATCAACTTAGATCAAAAATAGAATGATGTTAGAGTTACCACCTTTGAATGAAAAAACGATTTGGGGAATTTTAGAAGAAAAACTATCTGATGCGACGGTAAACCAACTGGTTTGGTATTATTTAGGCTATCGTTATGATCCGGAGCGAGAAACGTGGGATACGACCTTGGTGTCTCCAGAATGGCGAAAAACTTATCCCGAGCCTCCTGATTTTATCGAAAGTCGCCCTGCTACTGTGAAATTAACCCGTTCGATCCCTAAACCTAATAAACAACTTCTCAAGGAAAAATTAGGGTTTAAAGGCTATAAAATTGGTGAGTTTGATCCACGAGACACGAGACGTGCGACTATGGCAAACTGGCTACTGAGCTATATGCAAGAGCACGCACTACTTTGAGATTGAAGTGTATAGATCGCTAATTCGTGAAGCAACCCCTTCCCAGCTAAATTCATTTTCCATGCGTTTTCTTGCATTCTCACCCAATTGATTACGCCATTGCGGATCACTTAAAATCCGATCAATGGCACTGGCGAAGGCTTGGTCATTTTTAGGAGGAACAAGTAACCCCGTTTCTTCGGAAACAACGGTAAAGTTTAATCCTCCTACTGCACTTCCTACAACAGGGGTTCCACTCGCCATGGCTTCAATCGGAACTAAACCAAAAGGTTCATAATGGCTGGGAACAACACAAACATCAGCAGCAGCAAAATAAATCGGGAGATTTTCATCAGAAATACGTCCGGGGAATTCTGTGATATCTGTTAGTTTTAATTCCTCGACAATTTTTGTGATGCGGTCTTTTTCATCCCCATCACTTTGACCCTTAGTATAAGCACCCGCAATAATTAAACGTAGAGATGCTTTTCCGTGCAATTGAGATTGACTGACGGCTCGGACAAGGGTTTCAATTCCTTTACGAGGATCAAAGCGTCCAATGTAATAAATGATTTTTTCATGAGGAGAAAAGCCTAATTTTTCTCGCGCTTGTTGATAACTAATTGAACCAAAACGATGGATATCTGTTCCACAAGGAATAATTTCGATATTCCCACGAGTGGAAACGAGGGA
>JAVLCL010000210.1:0-6083 GCA_031580825.1 Halothece sp. Uz-M2-17 | reverse complement strand
GGTGTCGAAGTAGGAGGGGCAGCCAGTTCTGGTGTTTTTGTTTCAGCTGGGGCACTGCTGCGAGTTGTTTGTTTACTTTCTGCTTGTTGTTTTGCGGTTTCAATTTCTTCTTCTGTTTCAGCCAGTAAGCCAATTGCTGAACCCACAGGGGCTTGTTCTCCTTCTTGAACTAAAATCGTTGCTAAGTACCCATCATGGAACGACTCCACATCCATATCTGCTTTGTCTGATTCCACTACGAGCACGGTTTCCCCTTTCTCCACCTTATCACCGGGTGATTTTGCCCAAGAAACAATTTTTCCTTCGGTCATGGTTGAACTGAGGGCAGGCATGAAAATGTCGCGGATCATAGAGTCGTTCCCTTAAGCGTAGATAATTAACAGTCAATAATTAACAATTACCAACTATACCAACGATCAGGTTCGTATGGCATAAGGAAATGAGATGATTTACCAGTCGTCGAGAATTTTGCAAAAAGAAGAGTGGCTCAAATCTTAAAAGTAATATTGCTTTTCTTCGTGAACTGAATTTTTGATTGATTGCAGTAATACCCACCTTACAATATCCTCAAGAGGCTTTGAACAAGGATGGTTTAGGATGTCTCAGAAGAGTTTGACTGCGATTTTACTATTTTCTTGTCGCGATCGCGTGGGATTAGTTTCTCGTCTCTCTCACTTTATTTTCGAGCGTGGGGGCAATATTCTTGATTTAGATCAGCACGTTGATGCCAATGAAGGTATCTTTTCTGCTCGCATTGCTTGGGATATGCAAAACTTTACCATCGACCGTTCACAGTTAAAGGCAGCGTTTGCCCCGCTAGCAAACGAGTTTAATGCAACGTGGAACATTCATTTCTCAGAAGATAAAACAAGATTAGCGATTTTTGTCTCGAAATCTGACCATTGTCTGCAAGAAATTTTATGGCGTTATCGTTTGGGTGAATTTCGTGTTGAAATTCCCCTAATTATTTCTAATCATCCCAACTTAAAACCTTTAGCGGATCATTATGGAATTCCTTATTATGTTATTTCCATTACTCATGACAATAAACAAGAACAAGAAAAAAAGCAGTTAGAATTATTAGGGCAATACCAGATTGATACAGTCATTCTGGCACGTTATATGCAGATTTTAACCCCGCAAATTGTAGATACTTATCCCAATCAAATTATTAATATTCATCATTCGTTTTTACCTGCTTTTATCGGCAGAAGTCCTTATACACAAGCGTATGTGCGGGGAGTAAAAATCATTGGCGCAACCAGCCACTATGTTACAGCCGAACTAGATCAAGGTCCGATTATTGAGCAAGATATTATCCGCATTTCCCATCGTGATTCCTTACAAGATTTGGTTCGTAAAGGGCGAGATTTAGAAAGATTAGTGCTGGCTCGGGCAATTGACTATCACACCAATAATCGAGTGTTAGTTAATGGCAAAAAGACAATTATTTTTGAGTAAGCTAAGACGCACTTAAATGGGGTATTCTTGCAATTAGCTGGAAAGGCTGATCACTCCCATTGTTGCCTGGGGCTCTATTGCCTCATATCCACAAGCCAATTTAAATGCTTAACAGCTTAAGAGATAACTGGTAACTACTTACTCCAGTCAAGGATAATTATTTTCTTTACATTAGTCTTTTAATTGCAGGAAATGCATTAACTTTATTCTTTTTTTGAAGTTTGGTATCAAATTTTACTTCTATAACAGTATTCGTTTTATATGATTTAAGTCAGCGTCTAATTGAGTAAATGCTCAAATTAGGTACTGAAGCAAGCCAGAAAAATACTGTTATCAATGATATGGTAAAACAATCTTCTTCTGTTTTAGAGGCAACCACTTCTGTGGTCAAAGCCTTGAAAGAAATATCAAGAAAAGAACTTTCTGGACAACTCACCATTCGTTCTTTTAACTCAGATTCTATAGGCTGGCGAGTTTATGTTGGACGTGGAAAGGTTCATTACGCCAATAGTTTAGTAGCTAATCAAGAGCGAATTAACTATTTACTTTTTTATTATTTTCCTCATCTGAATCATCATCTTATTCAAAATCAGCAACAGGAATATGACTATCTTTGTTCGTTTTGGCGTTCTGGAGACATCTCCTTGCAAGACCTGAGACAAGTGATCTATACCCTCACTCAAGAAGCCTTAATCCATTGTTTTGCCTCACCGCCTATGCAATTGGAATTTGAAGAAAGCGTGGGACTAGATCCAATTTTGGTTTCTGCTTCAGTGAAAAAAATTGCTTATTCCATTCGTCCGCAAGTGTTGGCGTGGATGAAGCTACGGGAAGGAATTTCGTCTCCTTTATGGCGAGTGGGTACAGATCAGTTAAATGGATTTTACAACGCGATCGCGCAAAACAGTTTATCTCAACAGAGCAATATTCATTCTTCTCTGGCTCAGTTAAAACCCTTAGCACAAGCTCTAACTGCATTTCCGAATCTTTACGCTCTGGCTCATGAGTTCCAAGTTGATATTCTCACCCTCGCCCAAGAGTTGCAACCCTACGCGGAACAAAAACAACTGCAAGTCAAGCCTTACGAAGAACCGCAAGCCCCTAAAGGAGAAGTGCCAGTGGTGGCTTGCATTGATGATAGTCATACGGTGCAACGGAATGTAAAGCTCACCCTAGAAACCGCCGGTTACGAAGTGATTTCCTTAACTGACCCGGGTCGCGCCCTGACCACACTGGCTCGCAAGAAACCGGTTTTAATCTTAATGGATATCACCATGCCAAATATGAACGGCTATGATCTCTCCCGAATGTTGCGAAAATCGGCATCTTTAGCGGAAGTTCCCATTGTGATGTTAACCGGACGAGATGGGGTTGTGGATCGATTACGGGCGCGTATGGTTGGTGCGAACGACTACATCACCAAACCCTTTAACCCCCACCAACTGATTCAACTGGTTCAAGCATTAACCCGTCAACCTCAACCTGTGGAGCAATAAAACAATGACAACTGTTTTAATCGTTGAAGATGGTCAAGCCGACCAAAAATTAATGGTTTCACTGCTAGAACAATCAGGATATGACGTAATCGCCAAAAATTCTGTTGAAGAAGCAGAAAGTTGGTTACTTCAAGAAAAACATCACCCCGATCTGATTGTGCTTGATATCGTGATGCCTGGTTCTAGCGGTCTCGATTTATGTCGCGAAATTCGAGGGAATGACACCTTGAATGAAATCCCAATTGTTTTTTGTTCTTCTAAAAATAAAGAATTTGACCAATTTTGGGCAATGCGTCAAGGCGGAAATGCGTATCTAACCAAGCCTTTCCTTCCTAAAGAGTTTCTCAATACCGTCGCTCAACAATTAGCTTCCTGATGGCAAAAGATTACTTTCAGATTACCGTCAGACAATCTCTCGGTTTACTAATTCCCATTTCAGAAACAGTAGAAGTGGTGACTTGTTTACGAAAAGAGATTTGTCCCATTCCAGGTGTTGTTCCGCCCTTAAGAGGGGTTTTAAACCAGCGCGGAAGACTACTGTGGATTTTTGGCTTAGGAGATGCGCTCAATCTTCCACAAACAACCAAAAGAAGACGTGCTCAAGATCAGTTAACTGTCGTTATTCTCAGTTCGCAAACCGAAGCCAATATTCGCTTAGGGGCTGTGGTGAGCAGTTTACAAGGGATTATTACCCTTTCTGAGGCTGCTTTTGGGGAAGTTCCTTCTCAATTTCGTCCTCAAGCCCGCCGTTTTCTAACAGGAATTACAACAGTGAACGAGAGAAAAACGGCTCTCGTTGATACCGCTTCAATTTTCCAATATTTACAACAAACAATCCTCTCTGTCTAGTTATTCATCGGTACTATCATGACTCAATCCCCGATTTCTCAAGAACTTGATATTGCAACTTTGGCTAGTAAAATCACCGAAGCTAGTCGTAAGGAAGAACAAGGTCAATTGGAAGAAGCTAGGCAACTGTATCAGGAAGTTGCAGATGCTGATCCTCATGGCAGTTTAGGGGGAAGTGCTCTCCGCGCGATCGCGCACTTAGATGATCTCAATAGTACCACGGCTGCGATTCCAGCATCCCAGTCCGAGTCTTCTGCTCAAGACGTACCCACAAACCCTTTGCAAAAAGGATGGCAGTGGTTTAAAGATCGCCCTATTGCCAAGAAACAAATCGCGACACTTGGGGTTTCAGAAGTGACCTCTCTTGCACTGGTTGCTGTTAGTTCGGTGTTGCTGTTTGTGGGGTTACGGGCGCAACTGAAAGAACAAAGTCAATCGGAGTTAGCCGTTGCGGATATTGCCTATAATCTTAAAATTGACCAAATGGGCTTTGGTTTTCGCGGACAAGCCGATAACACTGCAATTATTAACGCAGCCGTAACGGGAGAAGGAAATGACACCGTTGATCAAATTCTGAGTAACGAAATTCGCAAACGTAAGATTGAATTTGCAACCTTAGTTAGTCCCGAAGCAAAAGTAATTGAGGATGCCAATTCCTTAGCTGTAGGAACGACCTTTAATCCCAATGATTTAGTCAATGCAGCGATTAACCGTGGCGAACAAATCAAAACCACACAAATTATTAGTGCGGATACGCTCAGGGAAGCTAACCCCCCAAACTTAGACACATTGGATCTCGAAAACCGAAATAACTTTCTCATTCGCTACACCATTACGCCTGTAAAACAAGCAGATGCAATCGTAGGTGTCTTGATTTCGGGAGACGTAGTGAAAGAACCCATTGTCGAGAAAACCAATACATCTTTTGAGGGGGGCTATAGTGCTGTTTATCTCGCCCAGCCGAATGGAGACTTTGTTCTAGGAACTTCACAAGAACAAACCACTAACGCTACAAACCCAAATGTTCCTCTCCCTTCCACTCAATTACTAGAAAAAGCCCTTAACCAACCGGAAACAGTGGTAACCAATTGGATGAGTTTGGGCGGTCAAGGGTATGCGACTTCCGCTCAAGCCATTACCAATAATGCAGGAGAACCGATTGGCGTTTTAATCCGTGGAACCGCAGCCACACAATTGAATCAACTTTTAAGTAATACCCTGATTACGTTAGCAGTATCTGTTGTGATTGCAATTATTGTTGATATTATTCTGGCGCGTCAAGTTTCAGCATTAATTGCCACGCCCATCCAGAAATTAAGAGAATCCACAAAACGTTTTTCACGGGGAGAAAAAGGGGTTCGGGCAAAAATTAACACCAATGATGAAATTGGTGAGTTAGCCCGCACCTTTAATGAGATGGCGGATAATATTAATAATTCAGAAGCGATGATGGCAGAACAAAGCCGTCTTAAAGAAAAAGAAGCGGAATATCAACGTCAAGAAAGAGAACAACTGCAACAAGAAGTGGTGAATCTTCTGTTGGAAATTGATGAAGCGCGGAAAGGAGATTTAACGGTTCGCGCCACGGTTGTGGAAGGGGAAATGGGATCGGTTGCGGATGCGTTTAATGCCACGATTCGCAGTTTACGAGAAATTGTGATGCAGGTGCAAACGGTGGTGAACCAAGTGCAACAGTCTGCAACCACCAGTGAAACGTCAATTCAACACTTATCGGAAGATGCAACGACGCAAGCCCAAGAAGTGACCCAGACACTGAGCGCGATCGAGCAAATGAGTCAGTCGATTCAAGCAGTGGCAAATTCAGCACAAGAAGCTGCGGACATTTCCCGTCAAACCCGAGAAGCTGCGCAAAGTGGGGAATCAGCCATGGATCGCACTGTGGGCAGTATTGATAATATTCGCAATAGTACCGGCGAAACCTCGAAAAAAGTGAAACGCCTCGCCGAATCTTCCCAAGAAATTTCTAAAATTGTTAGCATCATTTCTGGTATTTCCGAAAAAACCAACTTACTCGCGTTTAATGCTTCCATTGAGGCTTCTCGCGCTGGGGAACATGGGGAAGGCTTCCGCATTGTTGCGGATGAGGTGCGGAGACTCGCGGAACGGGTGACGGAATCCACGAAAGAAATTTCGCAGTTGGTAGAAACGATTCAAACTGAAACTGGGGAAGTGTTGGCAACGATGGAAGAAAGCACCGCTCACGTTGTCGCTGGAACCGAGTTAGTGGGAGAAACCAAGCAAAACTTACAACAGTTA
>JAVLCL010000209.1:0-6108 GCA_031580825.1 Halothece sp. Uz-M2-17 | reverse complement strand
CGTTTTAATTCTACTCGCAGTTTGTGAGTAACCTTACTCGCTTGTTGTCTCAATTCTAACCAACGCCTAGGAATCTTAACCGAGGTACTACGATCGCGCAAATAGTGTTGAATTTCGCCCCGAATATAAGGGACTGCAAAAGAGCTAAACGCATTCCCTTTTGATAATTCAAACCGCTCAATCGCTCGGATTAACCCCATGCAACCCACTTGAATTAAATCTTCATAACTTTCATTACATTGATTGACCCAATGATGGGCTTCTTTGCGCACTAAGCCAATATTGAGTTCAACAATCTGATTCCGAATTTTCGGACTTTGATCACTTTGGTAAATCCGAAGTAACTCCAAGCTATTTTGTTTCAGGTGTCCAGAGGTCAAGGAAGACATCGTTTTTTTAAACTCCAGTGCTGGGCTTCTAACTGTGTCTTGACGAATTTAAGATCACATTAAGTTAAGAAGTTTGAAATATAAATTTAGCAACTGATCAAACAAGATTCTGTTGCCTCTTATCTAATTCTAGAGTGACCCACTCACGTAAACAACAGTATTTTCACGCGCTTTTTTTATTCACCAAAAGCAAGTCAAGAATAAAGATTTTTTTCTTTTAAAGATTAAGATATCGTGATTCAATGATGATTAAAATACTTTATATTTGTGATCAAATAACTCCGCTAGCAATTTCCAAATCAGTCATTTCTTTTCTTTAATTAGGTGATGAGATGCTTGGTGCTACGATCTCAACTTGATTTTCAGTTATTTGCTCTTATTTCGTCTAATTTTTGCCTGACAGCTTGCATATCCTGCCACATTAACCACTTGGGCTTGCCCTTTTCTCGTGACGGATTTCTTAACAAATAAGCGGGATGAAAAATAGCCATCGCTGCATAGCCTTCCCACTCCAACCATTGACCCCGAATTTTGCTGATTCCCTTTTTTTCTCCGGTCAAACCCTTTAAAGCCGTCGCTCCCGTTAAAAGAATGATTTTAGGATTAACCAGAGCAATTTGTTCCAGTAAATAAGACTTACAAGCTGTAATTTCTTGTGCAGAGGGATTGCGGTTTTCTGGCGGACGGCACTTCACAATATTAGAAATATAAACATCCTTGTCTGGATTCAACTCAACAGAGGCAAGAATTTTGTCTAACAACTGCCCTGACTTGCCAACAAACGGTAAACCTTGTTCATCTTCGCTTTGACCAGGAGCTTCACCAATGAGCATGACATCAGCATTGGGGTTGCCTCGACTAACAACCACTTGAGTCCGAGTTTGAGAGAGAGGACAACGTTGACACTGCCGACAATGATCCGCCAATTGTTCGAGAGTTTGGTAAGTCCCTGGCGTGATTGGCACTTCGGGATCAAAAGGAATTTGCTCCCACTGTTGTGGAGAAGTGAAGGAAGAATTCTCGAAAAGGTTCGTTTGTTGAACGTCACTCATGGGTCATCTGGCAAAAAAACACGGCTCGGGTGAAGCCGTGATCATTCTATCCTAATTCGGATTAATTAGTGATTCATCCGATATATGCTCGCAAGACTAGGTACGGTTTGATTGAACGTTACGCACCCGTTGCGCTAAAAAGAGGACACCATAAACGATCGCGAGGTAGAAAATAGCAAGAAGTGGAATCAGAATTGACATATTCATGATTAGGTGTGAGGAGTGGACAGTTAATTAAGAGTCTGCCAGATCTTTTCTTGGGGCGAGGCTAATGCTTAGAATGATCTAATATCAGCGATTGAATGATGACTATCTACAAACTTCCTAACTAAAAGACTTACCTATGACACAGGCAAAGCCTTAAGGAAGTCGAGATGGATTGAACCAATCTGCTCGTTTTCAAACCGAGTTGAGTTCTGACCCCTCTCCTCGACTTGAAAATGACTTCGATCCTTGGCACTGTTATCTCCACTGCAGACCAAGTAAGCCATCATTTCTGATGATCTAAACTTGGCAACGGAGATTATATCTAACAAGGCTGATGTTCTGACTCGCCTTGCCGAAAAGCCCTAGCTGTACTTAAAACTCAGTTGAACCAACGAGATCAAGGTTTAAGACTCATTTAAACCTTAATCTAAGATTAGCACAATTTAAGAGAGGAGATCACGTCAATTTTTAGATTATCTAATCAATTTTGATCAAAGTCTCAAACCCAGCATTAGACAAGGAAAGCGAGGATTAGAGGCTGATTTTTATTTTCGCTGTTGTTTTCATGTCGGTAAGGCTTAGATTAGAATTGTTATAAAGATATGTAAACATTTATCTACTGTGCTAGATATAGAGCCTCCCCATGACCTCTGTAACATCCTTATTTGCTCCTGTTGATGAAGACCTGCGCTTATTGACAGATAACCTAAAACAACTTGTTGGAGCGCGTCACCCCATCCTTGGTGCGGCAGCAGAACATCTATTTGGGGCTGGCGGAAAGCGTTTACGCCCTGCGATTGTCTTGTTAGCGTCCCGAGCGACGATGCTTGATCAAGATCTAACATCATACCATAGACGCTTGGCTGAGATTACGGAAATGATCCACACGGCAAGTTTAGTTCATGATGATGTGGTGGATGACTCAGAAACCCGCCGTAATGTAGCGACTGTTAACAGCTTATTTGGCAATCGTGTTGCGGTGTTAGCAGGAGATTTTCTTTTTGCTCAATCCTCTTGGTATTTAGCAAATTTGGATAACTTAGCAGTGGTCAAGTTGCTGTCTGAGGTGATTCGCGATTTTGCAGAAGGAGAAATTCGTCAGGGATTAAGTCAATTTGATGTCGATTTATCAATTACGGATTATCTCGAAAAAAGTTACTACAAAACCGCCTCTTTAATGGCAAATAGTATTAAAGCAGCAGGGGTTTTAAGTGGTGCTTCTCCTGAAGTCTGTGACCACCTGTATCATTATGGGCGTAATTTTGGTTTAGCGTTTCAGATTGTCGATGATATTCTGGATTTCACTGCAACCAGTGATGTATTGGGAAAACCCGCTTGTTCTGATCTCAAAAGTGGGAATTTAACGGCGCCGGTGCTTTATGCCTTTGAAGAAAAACCAGAATTGAAAGAGTTAGTGGATAATGAGTTTACGGGAAAAGGAGAATTAGAACGCGCGATCGCGCTGGTTAAGGAAAGCAACGGTATTGAACGAACGCGAGAACTAGCTGCTCATCATAGCCAAGTTGCAGTCGAATGCTTAGACCAAGCCCTGAAAGATTCTGATTCCACACAAGCCCTGCGAGAGCTTGCAGATTATATTTTACGACGTTTGTATTAAAAATTGCTCTCTGATTCGTCTATAATTGCCCACGAATGAGTGTTCAAAACTAATGGTGTGACTAAATTTACTAAACTGAGAGTGAATGGCAAAACTATCTCGTGAACTATATCGCTATTTTTGTGAAGAAGAAAGGGCAGATCAAGTTTATTTAGCAGATTTTCTCGAACTGACAAAAGAACGAATTTTTGGGTTTTTATTTGTTATTCTTTCTCTCCCTTCCGCACTTCCTGTCCCCGCTCCTGGCTATTC
This sequence comes from Halothece sp. Uz-M2-17, assembly GCA_031580825.1. Lineage (GTDB taxonomy): Bacteria > Cyanobacteriota > Cyanobacteriia > Cyanobacteriales > Rubidibacteraceae > Halothece. Next base: position 2,590 of record JAVLCL010000209.1, on the reverse strand, counting down.
AATTCCGTTTGGTGTACTCATGTTTTTATTAGCGATGCAAATGGTATTGGGTGCAAAAGAACCTTGGTTTCCGAAACGAGTGCGTGACTATCAATTAGACTTAAAAAAAGTCCAAGGATTGATTACTAAAGGGGTTCCTTGGTTACAACGGTTAGAAAACCTTGCTCGTCCTCGTTTAAGTTATATTTGTACTAGCTTTGGCGGGCGAGCAATTTTAGGAAGCGCGATCGCGCTGATGTCAGTTTCAATGATGATTCCGATTCCCGGAACGAATACTTTACCTGCAATCGGTATTTTTATTATTGGTTTTGGCTTACAAGAAGATGATGGGGCAATTTGTTTAGCAGGGTTAGTGGTTTGTTTATTAGCGTTAGTGGTTGTCTCAGGAATTTTCTTAACTGGGTTTAGTCTGATTGATTATTTAAAAGATAGTTTGACGAATTAAGCTAAAAGGTATTTAAATCGGGTATTCTTGCAATTAGCTGGAAAGGCTGATCAGTCCCATTGGGGCAAATTGCCCTAGGCAACAGTTTATGATGAAAGGGTTTTAGCGATCAGTAATGTCCTAACCCAAGTTTGTAGCACTATATCCACAAGCCAATTGAAATGCTTAATAACTAAGTGATATTGAAGTGAGAACGTGATCGATAATGTTTGCTCAATCACCAACTCGTTTTAAAATTAGAGTCAATCGTTGAAACACAAAAAACTAATAATGAAATCTCAATTTCTAAAGCCTAGACGGTGGATTGTTCTTGTTCTTTCCACCTTCGTTATTTTCTGGATTACTGTTGTTCCAGCTGCATCAAGTTGGGCGCAATCAAATTTATCTATGTTGGAGAAAGGGATTGCAGCGTATCGACAAGGGGAATATCAAACAGCAGTTGATGCTTTAGATCAAGCGATTGAAACGAATAGAACAGCAGAACAAGCCTATTATTTTCGAGGAGTGAGTTATTTAGAATTAGGAGAGTTGGAGAAAGCGATCGCGGATCAGACAAAAGTGATTGAGTTGAATCCTAAAAATGCTGGGGCTTACTACGATCGCGCTTTAGCTTATACTCAACTAAAAGAGTATGAAAAAGCAGTTGCGGATTATGATCAAGCCATTGCACTAAAACCAAATCAAGAACGAATTTTTCTCAATCGAGGGATTATTTACGCGCAACAAGGAAAATTTGCCAGCGCGATCGCAGATTACAATAAAGCCCTTGATCTTAATTCTGATTTAGCAGATGCTTATGCCAATCGTGGGGTAACATGGGCTGCAACAGGAGAAAAAGATAGCGCGATCGCAGATTTGGAAAAGGCTGCTCAACTCTATCAAGAACAAGATAACCAACAACTCTATGAAACCATAGAAAAAACCATTGATAAAATAAAAAACAGATAGTGTTTCTTAGTCGGTGGTGAGGTGGAAAAAATAACGAATAACAAAGAACAAAAATCAAGAATGCAATTAATGAGAGCGAAAATTGCTATATTTAATCTTTTTGTATCTCTATTAGCAGAAACTTTTCACAACTTTAAGCTATGGTAGAAGAAAAGGTAGATTAATCAATCCGATTGGGAGCAGTATGGCAAGTAGAACGATCGAACAACAACAATTTTCTGAAGACCAAGCCATTTGGGAAAACTTACGCAGCGCGATCGCGCAAAGTTCTGGTTTCACCAGTTGGCAAATCGAAAATGGACTTCAAGACACTGAATCCCAAGATCATCTAGACGAGCAAGTGCGCAGTTATCTCCGAGAAACCTTAGAAACCCTTGCTTACTAAAACTGAACGCAACCCCAGAAAATACTCCCCTGCGATGAGTTACGCTAAGGGGGGTTTTGTTATTCTAGGCTATTATCAAGTTTAGAAGGAACTATTTATCAGTTAATTAACTATGGGTTTTTTACAACGTCTCTGGCGCATTATCAAAGCCAATATCAATAGCTTACTCAATAAAACTGAAGACCCAGAAAAAATTTTAGAGCAAGCGGTTTCCGATATGCAGGAAGACTTGGTCAAGCTGCGACAAGCGGTTGCGCAAGCCATCGCCTCACAAAAACGCACCGAACGTCAGGCGAACCAAGCCAAAAGCACTGCGGATGAATGGAAAAGACGCGCTCAACTGGCTTTAGAAAAAGGAAATGAAGACTTAGCCCGAGAAGCCCTCACTCGTCGTCAAAATTATCAACAAACCGCTGACAGTCTCAATGAACAACTAACCCAGCAGAATCAGGTTATTGATAAACTCAAAAGCGATATGCGGAAATTAGAAACTAAAATTTCTGAGGCGAAAAATAAAAAAGATATGTATATCGCAAGAGCGCGATCGGCTGAAGCCACCCAACGAGTTAATGAGTTTATGCAAGGGGTGAATACCGGAAATTCTCTTAGTGCATTTGAACAAATGGAAGAGCGGGTGATGGAAATGGAAGCCTCTGCAGAAGCAACTCAAGAAATGGGGGGAGATGATATTGAAAAGCAATTTGCAGCCCTTGAACAAGGGAGCAATGTTGATGCAGAATTAAATCAGATGAAACAACGGAAAGAACTTCCCGAGGGTCAACAAGCTGCGGTGGATGAAGAACTCGAACAAC
>JAVLCL010000208.1:0-6123 GCA_031580825.1 Halothece sp. Uz-M2-17 | reverse complement strand
TTTTAAGACATCATTCCCAGCATTAAAAGAGCTATAACCACTATCGAGAATATCATTACCTGCACCGCCTTCAATAAGGTCATTACCGCGATGACCTTGCAGGATATCATCACCATTACTACCAGTTAAGGTATCGTTGTGTTGAGTTGCAATAATTTCAAAGGTTTCAATACCTTGATGGGATATCAAAACTTGATTATTGTCGCCACTGCGAATCTCACCTTCTGTCAAATCAATGGACATTGCCGATTGATATCGGTAGGAGTTGCTAAAATCAGAACTTAAATGGTCATAATCGCCTGATTGTCCGTAAAAAGTTCCTTTTTCACCAATAAAAGTGTCATTTCCTGCGCCTCCTTTATATAAGGACGACTCACCTCGGGAATGAAAGATATCATTGTGTTGCGTTCCAATTGCTTCAAAGATTTCAATATCTTGAAAGGTCAGTAATGGGTTGTATGGTGAGTGACCCATCACTCGTACACCATATTCATAGCCACCACCCCCACTATAGTAGCCAAATTCAATTCCTCGACCGTCGTAGCTTAAAGCAGTGTAATCAGCAATTAATGTATCTGTATCTCGTCCACCATCGAGATAGCCTTCGGTTGCAATGAAAGTGTCGTCATCGTTTCCACCGAATAAAGCCCCGTTCAAGTAGCGACCCATTCTTTTGTCGCTATAAAAGGTATCATTGCCTTCACCGCCAAAGAACTCGCTTTCTCCTCCGGTGATGACATTGACATTGAACTGATCATCATCATCTGTGCCAGTCACTTCAAAAGTTTCAATTGCGCTAAAAGAGAGGATTTTAGAACCTTGAGTTTGGATAATTTGTTGACCTTCGGCACCAAAATAGATTCCGTTATAAGAAGAGTTGCTATAGTCTGCGATGAGAGTATCTGACCCAGTACCGCCGTGCATATAGCCATTGCGATCGATTAACGTATCATTGCCCCCTTCCCCATAGACAGTATCCCATGAGTCTCCTCCGTAGAGTTTATCGTTGCCATAACCGCCATAAATCTTATCTACTCCATTGCCCCCATAAACGTAATCATTACCATTGCCCCCATCAATGTAATCATTGCCATTCCCCCCGTAAATCAAATCTGATCCATTACCACCGCGAATCGTATCATGACCATCCCAAGCAAAAATCCAATTATTGGCACTGTTACCTAAAAGCCAGTCATTACCAAAGGTTCCAAAAAGTATTCCGGTAAAGTTAACCATTGTTTTCATCTCCGTTTTCCTGTTTGACTCGATGTTTGAAGTGATCGAGTTTGTTTAGTACAGCTTCAGTATTGCGGAATCATCCAGCAGAAAAAATACGGGAAAGTTCAGTTTTGTTCAGGAAAAAATTCAGGAGACTAAAAAGGTAACAAATGGAACTGACATCTTTAAATTCGGGTTTTTATGACATAACCTGTAACAAATCACGAAAATGATCCGGTAGAATCTAGGGAATAACGAAAAAGCATTGGACATTCCATGGTAAGTTATTTAGTTTTCCTGACCATTTCCACCGGAATTTTTGCTATTTTTGCCCTCGGCTTGAATATTCAATGGGGTTACACAGGGCTCATTAATTTTGGTCATGTGGCTTTTATGACAGTGGGCGCTTATACAACGATTTTACTGAGTTTGCAGGGCGTTCCTTTCTTCCTGGCTGCGATCGCGGGAGCGGTTTTAGCAATGCTCTTAGGATTGTTGGTAGGGCTTTCGACGTTACGATTACGAGAAGATTATCTTGCGATTGTGACCATTGGTGTTTCAGAATTACTGAGATTGATTGCCCTCAATGAAGAGTGGTTAACCCGAGGCGCGTTTGGGGTTCAAGGGTTTCCGTTACCCTTAGGGGATTTTAATCCGAATTGGCTCAGTAAAGGAACCATGATTGCGATTTTAAGCGCGATCGCGCTCTTGGGGGTCTGGCAACTCAAACGCAGCTTAAAAGCGGAATTTGAATCGAGAAAACAACAACGAGGAATTAAAAAGTTTCCCCTTGATTTAGGCTTTTGGGGCATTTTTGCCTTACTGTTAGGAGGGGCTGTTTATGTCAATGGTGTGATTTCACTGATTGATTATGATTATAAGTCAGGACTAATGTTACTGATTTTAATCACGCTGACAGTGTTCTATTTGATTGTGGAAAGTTTAGTTCGCTCACCCTGGGGAAGAGTCCTCAAAGCGATTCGAGAAGATGAACAAGTCCCAAGAGCCTTGGGAAAAGATGTCTTTTGGTATAAACTACAAGCATTCATGCTCGGTGGCGCGATCGCTGGTATTGCTGGCGCGTTCTATGCTTGGCAATTAACGACGATCTATCCCAGTAATTTCCAGCCTCTGATTAGCTTTTATGCATGGACAATTGTCGTTTTAGGGGGAGCAGGCAATAATGCCGGTGTCTTGCTCGGTGCAGTGATTTTCTGGGCTTATGATTCTTTAACCCGCTTTATTCTCCCCCAGTTTGAGTGGATTGATGATGCGCGTTTAGGTGCGTTTCGCATTCTCGTGATTGGCTTAATTTTAATGGTTTTAATGGTGTCTCGCCCGCAAGGGATTTTAGGAAAAAAGGAGGAACTCACTCTTGGTCGATAAGTCTCATTCCTTGTCTAATCCAGCAACAGTTACGGAAGAAACCACCAATGATTCTCTTCTCTGGGCTCAAAACTTAAGTAAAAGTTTTGGTGGGATTCAAGCGGTTAATAATGTTTCCATTCAAGTGAAAACTGGCAGTATTACAGGACTCATTGGTCCCAATGGGGCAGGAAAAACAACGCTATTTAATCTCTTGTCTAACTTCATTACTCCCGATCATGGAGAAGTGCACTTTGATGGTCAACCGATTCAAACCCTACGCTCTCATCGTATTGCCCAGCAAGGACTGATTCGGACGTTTCAAGTGGCAAGAGTCTTGTCTCGCTTATCTGTCTTAGAAAATATGTTGCTGGGGGCGCAAAAACAAACAGGAGAAAACTTATTTCAGGTTTTGCTGAAACCCAAACGAGTCCAGCGAGAAGAAAAAAAACAGCGCGATCGCGCTCTCATGCTTTTAGAATCGGTGGGACTGGCTGATAAAGCCTATGAATACGCAGGTGCCCTTTCTGGGGGACAACGGAAGTTACTAGAACTTGCCCGCGCCATGATGACCCATCCCAAACTGATTCTCCTTGATGAACCCGCAGCCGGTGTCAATCCCACTCTAATTAATCAAATTAGTGATCATGTGTTGCGCTGGAATGAAGAAGGCATTACCTTCTTGATCATTGAACATAATATGGATGTTATTATGTCTTTGTGCCAGCAGATTTGGGTTCTTGCCGAAGGAACAAACTTAGCTCATGGTACTCCCGAAGAGATTCAGAAAAACCCAGAGGTTTTAGAAGCGTATCTCGGACAATAGCAACTAGATAACAATACCTGTAATTCGTCAACCCCTCTTCACAAAAGTTTTAATTCCATTTCAAAAATTAGTGTAACTCGTTCCTCAAAAGTTGAGTTGATTTTTTCTTCGTTATTCGTTCACACTCTTTCTTCATTTGTATATAGTATTGAAAAAAAATGACTGAAGAAACCCAAATCATTCTCGAAGTCAATGATTCCTTTTATCGCGCCTTCGAGAAAAAAGATATCACCACCATGAATCAAATCTGGTGGCAAGGCAACGGCAGTATTTGCATTCATCCGGGTGGAAAACTGATTCGAGGCTGGGATAATATTCGCGCTTCTTGGGAAAAAATATTCCAAAATACCGATTATTTAGAAATTAATTTCGAAGTGGTGACAACAGAAGTGGATTACGCGATCGCGCAAGTAATTGTCATGGAAAATGTCATGCAAGTGCAGCGACGAAGAAAAATCCAAGCCCAATCTTTAGCCACCAATACCTTCCGCAAAATGGCACAAAAATGGTATCTCATCCATCATCACGGCAGTCCTATTATGTCCAATTAAAATAGGATTTAAGATTTAGGGACTCTCACCATTATGGAAATTCTACACGGCACTTGGATTCCAGAAACAGGCAATCAGTTTATTCAAACCGGTAAATTTTATCTGTGGGTCGAGACAACTAAAAAAAAGAAGTTTCGTCAAGGAAATCAACGTCATCCGTGGCAATTGCTTGGATCTGACTTAGCCAGCCGATTAAACAGCGAATTTGGAATTAAACCACCCGAGTTTTATACGCTAGAAGAACTGATTGCACCGCGTTACTTTTTACTCCCAACTGTTGATGATCAACCGCTTCCCTCTCTAGAATTATCCCGTTATCTTGAAATTGAACTTCCAGAGACTTTTGATTGGCAATACTGGCAAGTTGATGCGTATTCAACATTAACCCTCACGAAAACCAGCACCAATGATAAAAGTTGGGTTAATTCAGTTATCCCGCTTCTTAATGACCTCCATTTCATCACGCTACATCGTCTCAGTGAAATTCAAATGGGGTCAGATTTATTATTTTGGTTTCATTTCACTCAAGCCTTAAAACAGATTATTCTCAAAGATCAGTATATTCCAGCATTGAAATATCGGGAATTAGCACCCCCACAGAAGAAAACTAAATCAAAACGTAAATCTAAAACCAACACTCAATTTGAAATTTATCCGGGTTGGGAATTGATTGGGGAAGACTATGAAACCTTACTGCATGAATCCGTTGAGTCAATGCCGTTGATGTGCGCTGCGGGATTTCCTGAACCGTCAGAAACGCCCAACTTCTATGATCGCGCGTCCCTCCTCCATCACTTTTCTGAATGCTTACTCACGGAAATTGTTACCCATACTTACACCACGAAAGGGTTCGAGAAACAGATTGCCGATTCCATCCTTGAAGATTGCTTAAAAAAAGCCAATGGAGAGACTTATTGGACTTCCAGTGATGCTTTAGAACAGTATAAACAATGGCAAACTTGGCGAGACAGGGTTGTTTCCACACATACCAATCAAGCGTTTTATTTGTATTTCCATTTGCAAGAACCCCCAAAGCCGGAAGACTCTTGGATTTTAGAATTTCAAGTTGCCCCGAAATCTGACCCCTCCCTACGAGTTTCCCTCAATGATTATTGGCGGATGCGCCCAGATCAACAAGAACCAATGAAACAACAATTAGGGGAGGATTTTGAAAAACATCTACTGTTGAATTTGGGGTATGCTGCGCGCATTTACCCGGATCTGTGGCGAGGATTAGAAACAGACCAACCGGTCGGTATTTTTCTCAACCTTGATGGCGCGTTCAACTTTCTCAAAGAATCGGCTTGGGTGTTAGAAAATGCCGGTTATAAAGTAATTGTTCCGGCTTGGTGGACACCGCAAGGACGACAACGGGCAAAAGTGAAGTTAAAAGCCAGTGGCAAATCAGGGAGTCCTAGTGATGAGAGTAAAAGTTATTTTTCCTGGGATACCTTAGTGCAGTACCAGTATGAACTGGCGATTGGGGATGAACGGGTTACAGAAGCGGAATGGCAGCAACTGATTGAGGCAAAAACGCCGTTGGTGAAGTTTCGTGGTCAGTGGATGGAACTGAACCAAGACAAAATGAAGCAGATGCTGGAATTTTGGAAGAAACACCAAGAAGAGAATCCAGAACTGTCTTTGCTGGAGTTTATGAAACTGACAGCAGAAGGGGAGGAGGAGGAATTAGAAGTCGAGTGCGATCGCGGCTCGGATTCCCTGTCTGAAATGTTGAGTAAACTGAACAATCAGCAACAATTTCAGTTAATCACCACACCAGAAGCCTTCCAAGGCACGTTAAGAGACTATCAAAAACGGGGACTCTCTTGGTTACAATATCTGGAACAGTTAGGATTGAATGGTTGTCTTGCCGATGATATGGGCTTAGGGAAAACGATTCAGGTGATTGCCCGTTTATTGCAAGAACGAGAAACGAATGCCACTGAGATCCCGCCAACGCTACTGATTGCGCCTACCTCTGTCGTCGGAAACTGGTATCACGAAATTCAAAAATTTGCCCCACAGCTAAAGGTGATTATTCATCATGGCAGCGATCGCGCCAAAGAAACCGCTACCTTTGAAGCAAGCTGTGCCAATCAGGATATCATTATCACCTCCTTTGCCCTCGCCCGCAAAGATGCCAAACTCTTCAAAGCCATCACC
>JAVLCL010000207.1:0-6150 GCA_031580825.1 Halothece sp. Uz-M2-17 | reverse complement strand
AGCGCGTTTTCTAATCGCCAACAAGAAACGATCGCGCAAGCCACCCCTTCCACTCAATTAAAGGCAATTGGGATGAGTGGTCTTCCTAACGGCTTTAGTGAGTCAGAATGGATGCAAGCGAGTGGAGATGTAATGATCACCAATGTTACTGATAATTCCTATACCATCAAAGTTGAAGCCACTGGTTTAGTTCCCCACGGGCTTTATACCGTGTGGTGGATGAAAGAAGAAGGGGGTGGCAATGTCGCCGGACCTACGGGAGGACTGCCGTATAATGATGTCAGAGCCGATCGCGATGGTAATTTAACCACTGTTATTGAAATTCCGAATAAGAATAATGATTATGAAATGATGGCGATGGCTTATCATTCTGATAACCAAACCCATGGCTATCACCCGGGAGAAAATGGCGTTAATTCCTTCGGTCACTTAATGGGGAGTTTTTTGAAACCGAATAATTAATTATACTGGAATTTCATTTTCGGGAGTTATTAGTTTTTATACTTGGCTCCCGATGATTTATTTTGAAAGAATTTTCATTAACTGTTCAACCGATTTTTTTAAGCTACACAAACAAGGATATTAGTAAAGTTAAAGCCATTAAGAGAATACCAGATATTGTAAATAAATAAGCATATCTCAAAAGAGTATATTTATCTTTTAAGACAATTCCCGCTTGGTACAAATCAGTAATTAGAATTGACCTTGCTGAGTAATTATCATCCATATTCTTCACTAAAAAATCAACAATATCTTCCCGCTTAAATTGGCTAAAACTACCAAAAAATAGAGGATTCGATAATTCTTTAACTGAACTGGTTTTAGGACGTTTAATTTGTCGCGGGAAAATCACAAGTAACGCTAAAAAAGCAGCAACCGTTTCTACGATAACAAAACCCGCGAGGGGAATAGTTAACCATTGATTTAATCCAGTAATAAAATGAACCCGAGTAAAGAAAATCGTAAAAACAACAGAAATAATTCCAATTAAAATATTAGCTTTCTGGTCAGCTAACATAATCAATTGGGTTTGATTTTGACAGACTGTTCTAATAGTATAAATAACATCGTGATCATCAGACTTGCTCAGTCTTGGTTGCATTTCGCCAGTCTCATTTATCTCTTGCTCTTGCATGCTTTATTCTCCTTGGCTGCAATTGGTAATTGTTGATATAAAATTCATTAACCCATGCTACACATAGACAACACGGGATTATCCTCACCCCCTCTATTAATTGGTAGCAAATATTGATCAAGGAAGATATTAACTTCACCAACGCTTAATTGCTTCTATTTAACAACAGGCTACCCTTAATGTCCAGCTTTCTTGCAATTCCGACAAAATTTCCAAATGATGGGTTACATATGCCATTTAAAACTTAAAAATCCCCTTTTACCCATTATGGGCTGGGGATTTTTAGCGAGAGATAAACATTATTTTTTAATGTATTGAATCAGTTGCGGTTTGAACCGTTGTTTGTCCTTGAGAGCGGGTGAGTACCACTAACCAACAAGCAACCATAGCAACTGCAAGAATAATCACATAAGGTAAGAACATTTCTAGACCAAAGCCTTCCGCTACATTGCCAGCAAGCCAAGGGAAAAGGGCTTTTCCTAAACTGCTTAAACTCGCAATAAAGCTAATTGATCCCATCAGGAGATAACTAGGGACGACATTAGAAAGAAATGCAAAGCCTGTGGGTAAAATTGGACCAAGGCAAAATCCAGTTAAGAGTAAACCAAAGCCACTGGTTAGACTTAAGGTAATTAAGTGAAAGATAAATAATCCAGAAACCACACCAATTAAACAAGTATTGATGATTCCTTTACTTCCCAATTTATTCGCAAGGGGAGCAATCATCACTCGTCCTAGGGTGAGTCCTAACCAATAACCGCTAACCAGCCAACCTGCTAACTCTGTATTTTCATGGCGATACTCGGTGAGAAAACTATAACTCCAATGACCAAGGCTAATTTCTGTACCGGCATAGAAGAGTAAAAAGAAAGCAAATAACCACACAAAGCGAAATTTTAAGGGGCTTTCTTGGGATGAATTTTCAACAGTGGTTTCAGTGGTCACTTGTTCAGAATCTGCTTTGGTAAAAATGCCTCGAATACTGAGTAAAAGGGATAAACTAATGGTACCGAGGATGAAATAAATCACATTCCAACTCAACTCAGCAGCTAACAATTGTGAAGCCATAAAAGGGCTGAGTAATGCACCGACTCCATAAAAGGCATGAAGATAATTCAGAAGGGCGGTTTTGTTGGGTAGTTTTGCTAAATGAGCATTTAAAGCAGCTTCAAGAATGGCAGCCCCAAACCCCAGTAGTAAAGGGACACCAAGCAGAATATAAAGAGGCGGTTGACAGCAAAAGATCAACATACCACTGAGAAAACTCATTTTTCCCAACAGGAGAAATTTAACGTTCCCTAATTTTCGAGAAAGGAAACTGCTGTTTAAGGCAGCAATAAGATAACCAACGGAACCGGCGAGAAAGGCACAACTGAGGGTGGTTTTATCAACTTGGTAATAGTTTCCCCAATGAGGGAGTAAAATGCCGATGACAGCATCATTCGCACCAATGAGGATAAAGGTGAGAAAGGCAAAACTAACTTGTAGTTTCACTCGTAAACTGCTGACTAGAGAATCAGGGGCGGTTTGTAACGTTTCGTTAAGCTCATTCTCATTTTCGACATCACCAATCGTATCCTGATCATAGATAAAGTTAGAATCAGCAAGGATCTCTGTTTCGAGAGTTGCGTCTGATAAAAATTGAGTTGGGGGATCTAACTCAGCAGAGGTCATAAAGCATCCTTAATATTGTTATGGAATGTAAAGCCTCCACACATTTTAGAATCTGTCTGCCTTTACTGTCTCGTCTGAAAGTAAAATCGTGGATAAATTTTTTTCGAGTCAGCGTTTAAGTTTCATTGAAGCCAATTTTTAAATAGGGCTGGCTGAAAAAGTCCAGTTATCGGTTTAGCTAGGCAAAAGTCAATAGACAACAGGCAATAGTGAAGAAGGAAGGTAGGAAAAGCTAGACGTTTTCTGCCTTGATCGTTCAATTCCCATGCACTTTTTCCAAGCATTAAGAGGCTTAAAACCTGATTGAGTAAGGATTTCCATTTTATTCAGCAAGCCCTAATAAGCAATGACGAATAACGATTGGCTCTTCACCTTATTTCAGTAGCATCTTGATCAAGAATTTGTTGGTACAATCGGTCGATCGCGTTCTACAATCAGGAATGATTAACCACTCTCAATTGATTTGTCCAAACTGTAGAAGTTATGCGTATTGCCCTGTTTACTGAAACCTTTTTACCCAAAGTTGATGGCATTGTCACCCGGTTACGCCATACAGTGAATTACCTACAACAGGGAGGTGATCAGGTGTTAGTGGTTGCCCCAGATGGTGGAATTACGGAACATCAAGGGGCGAAAGTCTATGGGGTTTCAGGGATGCCTTTACCGTTATATCCCGAGTTAAAACTTGCTCTCCCTCGCCCTGCGATTGGTGAAGCGTTAGAGGAGTTTCAACCGGATCTCATCCATATTGTTAATCCAGCCGTTTTGGGGTTAGCAGGACTATATTATGCCAAAATGATGTCATTGCCTCTCATTGCCTCCTATCATACGCATCTCCCGCAGTATCTACAGCATTATGGGATGGGAGCACTCGAAGGTGTGCTCTGGGAGTTACTGAAAGCAGCACATAATCAAGCAGAATTAAATTTATGTACTTCTACAGCCATGATGGACGAGTTGAGTGAACATGGCATTGAGCGCGTGGCATTATGGCAAAGAGGGGTTGATACTGAGTTATTTCGTCCGCAGTTAAGGTCTCAAGAAATGCGGGACTATCTTTCCCAAGGACATCCTGATGATCCCTTATTACTCTATGTGGGACGAGTTTCAGCCGAAAAACAAATTGATGAGATTAAACCGGTTTTAGACGCTATTCCTCAAGCGAGACTGGCGATTGTCGGTGATGGTCCTTATCGCGAAACCTTAGAAAAACATTTTGCTGATACCCCAACTCATTTTGTCGGTTATTTGGAAGGAGAAACCTTAGGGGCTGCTTATGCTTCGGCGGATGCGTTTATTTTTCCGTCACGGACTGAAACCTTAGGCTTAGTCTTATTAGAGGCAATGGCAGCAGGGTGTCCTGTCGTTGCAGCGCGATCGGGTGGGATTCCTGATATTGTAACCGATGGGGTCAATGGTTATTTATTTGATCCCCATGATCCAGAAGGGGCTGTGACTGCAACCAAACGGCTGTTAGAAACGCAGTCTGAGCGAGAAACATTACGACAAAGAGCACGTCAAGAAGCGGAATGTTGGGGATGGTCAGCAGCAACGCAACAGTTACGAGATTATTACCAACAAATTTTGTCCAAACAATCTTTATCTCTTGCCAGTTAATGTCCTGATTTGTATGAACTATTATTCGTGGGGAAGCTGGCTTTTTTTACTCGGAAGTGCTTTGTTTACCCTTGATGCTTTCCTCTTAAATTTGAATCAACTGACTTGGCGTTCTTTAGTATATTTATTAGGATGTATTTTATTTACGGTGGGTTGTGTCTGTTTTGTGGTGGATGCCATTAGACAGTAACCCATTACTCAATCGCTTATGACTCATGATAATTACCTGCAAACTCATCTCCAGCAATTTTCCCCTGAAGTGCAGCAAATTGTAACCCAAGTGTTACAGCTTGAAAAAAAGAAACTCTATCAAAAAAATCCGCGTTATATTAATGAGGAAATTCTCAATATTATTAAAGACGTAGTGCAATGAGGCTAAAGTCGATCCAACTCTGCAACTTTCGTCAGTTTTATGGCATAACACCTGAAATTCAGTTATCGGGGAATCGCAAAAATATAACTATTATTCATGGTAATAATGGTGCGGGTAAAACAACCCTATTAAATGCTTTTACTTGGGTACTTTATGAGGAATTTACAGCAGCGTTTGCCCATTCAGAACAGTTAGTGAATAAACGCGCAATTGAAGAAGCAATTCCCGGTAAGTCTATTGAATATTTTGTGGATCTCAATTTTGAACATGAGTATAAATCTTATCAGTTAAAACGCCGTTGTTATGTTACCAAAAAAGCAGACCAAGCGGTGGTGGAAGAAGGCGAAAGTCAGCTATTTATGCTCGTTGCAGGAGATGATGGTTGCTGGCGACCGCCTTTAGACTATCCTGAAGAAATTATTGGGCGTATTTTACCGGCAAGTTTACATCAATATTTCTTTTTTGATGGGGAACGGATTGATCATATTATTCGTTATCAGAAAAAAACAGGACTCACTGAAGCGACCAAAGAATTATTAGGAATTAAGATTTTTGAACGCTCAGCAGAACATCTCAAAAAAGCGCGTCGTAGTTTAGAAGAAGAATTAAAAAAAATTGGTGATCTTCAAACTCAAAGCCTTATTAAGAAAAAACAACAGCTTGAAGAAGAAATTGATACAATTCGAGATAATCAAGAAGACGTTGAAGGGAAAATTGAACAGGAACAACAGCGTAAACAAGATCTAGGAGAAGAATTATTTGCCCTTAAAGGTGCAGAACAGTTACAGAATACAAAAAACAATTTAGAACGAGATATTAAACTTATTCGAGAACAATTAGTGCGTTTAAATCAGTACGTTAAACAGACTATCTCTAGCCAAGGCTATACGGTATTGATGATGAGTTTGGCGGAGCAGTGTTCTGATTTATTCTCAACTTTAGATCAAACAAAAGGGTTACCAAGTGGAATAAAAAAGCCATTTGTTGAAAACTTATTGAACCAAGAGCGTTGTATTTGTGGGACAGAATTAACCCCCGGGACGTTTCCTCATCAGCAAGTCACAGCCTGGATGGAACAAGCAGGAAATGCTGATGTAGAAGAAGGGTTAATCCGGTTACAAACCCAAACTCAAGCAATAGAGAAACAGGCTTTTAAGTTTTGGGAAACGATTGATGATCGCCAAGAGCAAGTAACACAGTTAAGAGAGAATTTAACTGATTATGAGCAAGAATTAGAAAGCATTAAACAGAAATTACGAGACTATCCAGATCAAAAAATTAAAACTTTACAATCAGCCTTAGATGAGACCGAAAAAGAATTAGAAAAACTTTTGATTGAGAAAGGGCGGAA
>JAVLCL010000206.1:0-6185 GCA_031580825.1 Halothece sp. Uz-M2-17 | reverse complement strand
TTCGACCTTTTCGGCGATGGTAACGGCTTCCACTCTTACCGATCCTTATGCCGTGATGGCTTCTGCAGTAGGAACATTGGCGGGTCCGCTTCACGGTGGAGCCAATGAAGAAGTGATTTCGATGTTAGAAGAAATTGGTTCGGTGGAAAATGTCCGTCCTTATGTGGAACGCGCGATTGAGAACAAACAAAAAATTATGGGCTTTGGTCATCGCGTTTATAAGGTCAAAGACCCGAGAGCCGTCATTTTACAGGAATTAGCGGAAAAACTCTTTGAAAAAGTGGGCTATGATCACTACTATTTCATTGCTCTTGAATTAGAACGAGTGATTGAAGAAAAATTGGGTCATAAAGGAATTTATGCCAATGTCGATTTTTATTCCGGCTTAGTCTATCGTCATCTTGGCATCCCCACCGATTTATTTACCCCCATTTTTGCCATTGCTCGGGTGGCGGGATGGTTAGCCCATTGGAAAGAACAATTAACAGTCAATCGCATTTTCCGACCCACACAAGATTATGTTGGCGAACACAATCGTTCCTATGTACCAATTGAGAAACGGTAATCGCACCGATAAGTAGAATTATCCGTTTGCTGCTTAGGAGTTACTCACAGGAACGATATACTGGTCGGTAGGAAACAAATCTTAATTAAAAGTGATTAATTTTTTGGGACAATCAAAAACCCAAATCATACCAATCATAATGTAAATTTAATCTGCAAGACGCATGAATTCAGGAATTGATCTCCGAACAAGTTTTATTGAATCGCTAAAAACGTTTGGTGTCCCGCCAGGTGCAGCCAAGGCTCTCTGGATGCCCTTACCGATGTTTTTGATGATTATTGCAGCCACGGTGGGTGTACTCGTTACCGTTTGGCTGGAACGGAAAATTTCTGCTGCTGCTCAACAGCGCATTGGTCCTGAATATGCGGGACCGTTAGGAGTATTACAACCGGTTGCTGACGGCATTAAACTCGTCTTTAAAGAAGATATTACTCCCGCTAAATCTGATCCGCTTCTGTTTACGTTGGGACCGGTGCTGGTAGTCATTCCCGTGTTTCTGTCTTATCTGATTGTTCCCTTTGGTCAAAACCTGATCATCACAGACTTGGGAATGGGAATTTTCCTCTGGATTGCCCTTTCTAGTATTGCCCCCATTGGTTTACTGATGGCAGGATATGCCTCCAATAATAAATACTCGCTCATTGGTGGACTGAGGGCTGCTGCACAATCTATTAGTTATGAAATCCCCCTTGCCCTTTCCGTTCTCGCGATCGTGATGATGTCTAATAGCCTGAGCACGATTGATATTGTGGAACAACAAGCGGGTTACGGAATCTTAGGCTGGAATGTTTGGCGACAACCGGCAGGATTTCTCATTTTCTGGATTGCTGCCCTCGCTGAATGTGAACGTTTACCCTTTGACTTACCCGAAGCAGAAGAAGAACTGGTTGCGGGGTATCAAACTGAATACTCAGGGATGAAATTTGCCCTTTTCTATCTGGGTTCTTATGTGAATCTGGTTCTTTCTGCACTATTATTTGCCATCCTCTACCTCGGCGGTTGGGAATTTCCGGTTCCTCTCAGTCAAATGGCAGATTGGTTTGGAGTGAGTCAAGATACTCCATGGTTACAAGTTTTAACCGCTTCTCTCGGGATTACGATGACCCTAGTTAAGGCTTATTTCTTAGTCTTTGTCGCTGTGTTACTCCGTTGGACAGTTCCCCGGGTTCGCATTGACCAACTGCTTGATTTAGGCTGGAAATTCCTCCTCCCAGTAGCACTGGTGAACTTACTGCTGACAGCAGCCCTAAAACTTGCATTTCCTGCATTTTTTGGTGGCTAATCCTTTTGTTTCTGCCTGTCAACCTCATCTGAAGCAACAACAACAAGACTTATGTTTAATATTCTCAAACAAGTCGGTGACTACGCGAAAACCTCTTGGCAATCGGCAAAATATATTGGTCAAGGTCTATCCGTCACATTTGACCATCTTCGCCGTCGTCCCGTAACTGTTCAATATCCCTACGAAAAAGTCATTCCTTCTGAACGGTATCGTGGTCGTATTCACTTTGAATTTGATAAGTGCATCTCCTGTGAAGTCTGTGTTCGGGTTTGTCCGATTAATCTCCCGGTTGTTGATTGGGAGTTTGAAAAAGTCGGTAAGAAAAAACAGAAGAAGCTCAAACACTATAGTATCGACTTTGGCGTTTGCATTTTCTGTGGCAATTGTGTGGAATATTGTCCCACTAATTGTATTTCCATGACAGAAGATTACGAACTCGCCAGCTTTGACCGTCACGAACTCAACTATGATAATGTTGCCATGGGGCGCATTCCCTATAAAGTGACTCAAGATCCGATGGTGACTCCGCTTAGAGAGTTTGCTTATCTGCCCAAAGGCGTAACTGATCCCCATGATTTACCGGAAGGATCATTACGGGCGGGTCGTTACCCCCAAGACATTCTTGAGGAACTTCAAGATCAACAACAAGCAGAAGATAGTAAAGAAGAAGCCAGTAAAAATTAACTGGAAAACCAATCAAAATGAGGTTGATGCGCTAAGAACTCGTCATTCCTCATCAAACTAAGAGGACGCGCCTTCTTGGATAGAAGGCGTAATCTCTTGAATCGCTTTCAAATGTAACGAATTAAGGAAAGTAATCGTGGATTTAGCACAAGGCGTTCAATTTGTATCGTTTCTCGTTTTAGCAACGATGATGTTTGCTGCTGCATTAGGAGTTGTCCTCCTTAGAAACATTGTCTATTCCGCCTTTTTATTAGGAGGCGTTTTTATTAGTATTTCAGGATTATATTTATTACTGAATGCGGAATTTGTTGCTGCATCTCAAATCTTAGTTTATGTGGGTGCGGTGAATGTTTTAATTTTATTTGCCATTATGCTGGTAAACAAAAAAGAAACCTTTCCTGCCATTAGTCGCAGTTGGATCCGCAGTGGCGCAACGGCTTTAGTCTGTATTGGTTTATTTGCTTTATTAGGAACAATGGCGATTTCCACGCCATGGTCAATTGCCGATCGCGCGGGCGTTGTGACAGACGGCTCAATTATTAAAATTGGCAAACATTTCTTTAGTGATTACCTCTTACCCTTTGAACTGGCTTCTGTTCTTTTATTAATTACGATGGTAGGCGCGATTATTCTTGCTCGTCGTGATTTAATTCCGGAAGAAAAACAGCCTGATTTAGCGCAAACGGAAGCCTATCAATTACAAGAACGTCCTCGGGAACTTATTTCTGTGGGAAAGGATCAATCTGAAAATTAAGTTAAGAATCAGGAATAAATGATGGAATTACAATTAGAATATTACTTAATTCTTGCTGCTGGTTTATTTTGCATCGGCATTTATGGCTTAGTGACCAGTCGCAATGTGGTTCGTGTATTGATGTCGATTGAATTGTTACTGAATGCAGTGAATTTAAACTTAATTGGCTTTTCTAGTTTTGTTGACCCCGTTGATATCAAAGGTCAAGTCTTTTCTGTATTTGTCATTATTGTTGCAGCAGCAGAATCTGCTGTGGGTTTGGCAATCATTCTTGCCATTTACCGTAACCGGAACACGGTTGATATGGAACAGTTTAATTTACTGAAGTGGTAACAATTCTCTTCTCTTAAAAAGCATCAGAACCACCCAATTACTATTCTGAAACAAGAGGCTACTCCCATCAGTAGCCTCTTTGGTTTCATTGTTCCCTTTGTATTAAAAAATGAGGTTCAATTATGTTATCTCAATCTATGACAGATGCCCTAAATAAACAAATCAACTGGGAAATGTATTCCTCGAACTTATACTTGCAAATGAGTTCTTGGTGTGCGTTTAAGGGGCTAGATGGTTGCGCCGAGTTTCTCAATGAACACGCTAATGAGGAAAGAATGCATATGCAGAAACTCTTAGCTTATGTCAATGAGACAGGAGGTTTAGCAATTTTAGGGCAAATTGATGCCCCACCGACTCAATTTGAATCGGTTAAAGATGTCTTTGAAAAGACCTTCCATCATGAACAGTTAGTGACTGCAAAAATTAATGAGTTAGTCCATCAGGCTTCCACGGAAAAAGATTACGCAACGCTTCAGTTTTTACAGTGGTATGTTGCTGAACAACATCAGGAAGAATTTTTATTCAAGAGTATTCTTGACAAGATAGAAATGATTGGTACTCAAGGACAGGGTATTTTCTTTATTGATCGAGAAGTGGGACAGATGTTGACGCAAAAAACACAAGAATCTACTGCAATGACAACGCCGCAAAATGGTGACGTGGGAACGGCTTAATTAAGGATGTCATGACAAATTAGCAATCAAATTTTCCTGTAAGGACAAGGGATTAATCCCTTGTTTTTTTGTGAAACAAGGAGACCAAAAAACAAATATATGTCTATACAGTTAAAATTTGTTACAATTGCAAATTAATATCTTCTATAAATGAGTAAACTTTAATTACAATTAGTTGAGAATCTTTATTGATAGAGAATTCACTATCAACCTGTTAAAACCTATGAAATTTCAACGCCCTCACTTCAAACAGAAGCAGCACCGACAGGGGAGAAAACAATCTTTTTGTAATGATCGCGCGGTTGATGAGACTCAGCAATCTGCCATCGAAAATAGTCCAGAACAAGGATTTCCGTTAACAGAAGCACAATCCGGTCAGCAGGTGCGCTTAATGGGGGTGCGCGATCGTCGAGTTCAACGCTTGCTGAAGCGAGGACTCACTCCTGGGGATGTTTTAACCATTCTCAATGTGCAAAACAGTGGCTCCGTTTTTGTGAGTATGGGAGAAATGCGTCTCAGTATTGGTGCAGGGCTAGCCCAAGATTTAATGGTGATGGAGTTAAACTCATCATTAATTGAAGAAAACGAGAGTGAGACGAAAATGTCCCTCAATGATTTATCTGTGGGCGCGATGGGAAAAGTGGTCAGTTATACCCAAGCAGCCAGAGGATATAAAGGGAAACTGCTTTCGATGGGGCTAACCCCGGGGGCGCGTTTCACGGTGACCCGAGTTGCTCCTTTAGGCGATCCGATCGCGATTACCGTGCGTGGCTTTCATCTCAGTCTCCGTCGCCAAGAAGCAGCCGGATTACTGGTCGAGGAAGTTGAGTCATAAAGAGAAGTCAGTATGAGGAAACCAACCATCGGATTAATTGGGAATCCGAACTGTGGGAAAACCACTTTATTTAATGCCTTAACAGGGACGAATCAACGGACGGGAAATTGGCCCGGGGTGACGGTTGATCGGAAAGTGGGAACGTATCAATATAACGGACAAGAGATTACCATTGTTGACTTACCGGGGGTTTATTCTCTTGATATTACCGAAGCGGATACGGGATTGGATGAACGGGTGGCTCGGGATTATCTGCTTGCCGAAGAAGCAGACTTAATTGTCAATATTGTTGATAGCGCGAATCTCGAACGCAATCTGTATCTCTCTGCACAATTAATGGAAATGGGTGTTCCGTTGATTGTGGTCTTGAATATGATGGATGTGGCAAGGAAGCGGGGGCTGAAGGTGGATGCAACCGCCTTATCGCAACGTCTGGGTTGTTCGGTTGTGCCTTTAGTCGCCACGCAATCCCAAGCGCTCCCCACCCTGAAAGCTGCCATTGAAGAAGCCCTACAAAAACCCCAATCCCTACAGATGATTCCCTATCCCGCCGCCGTAGAAGAGGCGCTGCGAGAACTGGTTCCTTGGGTGGCGGATTATGCAAAGCATCGCGTGGTTAATCCCCGTTGGATTACCCTGAATCTTTTGGCGTATGACGATCAGGTTGCGCCAGAGTTAAGCACTCCAGAATTAGTGACTAAAATAGCTGAATATCGTCGCCACATTCATCAAAGACTAGGGGAAGATTTAGATATTATCATCGCTGACAGTCGTTATGGTTTTGTTCAGCATATTGTCCAGAGTGCAACCGAGAATCAGCGAGAACTTGCAAAAACGCGATCTGATCAGATTGATCAGGTTGTTCTTAATCGGTGGTTAGGGATTCCCATCTTTTTGGGGGTAATGTATCTGATGTTTCTATTTACGATTAATGTGAGTGGGGCATTTATCGACTTTTTTGATATTGCTGCGGGGACAATTTTTGTCGATGGGGCGCGAGTGCTACTGTCAAATATGAATGCACCCGGTTGGTTGATTGCACTGCTTGCAGATGGCGC
>JAVLCL010000205.1:0-6185 GCA_031580825.1 Halothece sp. Uz-M2-17 | reverse complement strand
TTCAAATCGCTGTCCTTTGACATTAACCGCATCGGTAAAGCCATCAGTGTAGTAGAGGATGGTATCTCCTGTGTCGAGTTGAATACTGGCTTCTTCATATTGAGAGTCAGTATCCAAGCCCACGAGCATACCAAGAGTATCTAGACGATGGACGGTGTTGGTTTTTGCTTGCCACCAGAGGGGGGGATTATGAGCAGCGTTACTGTAAGATAAGCATCGCGTTGTCGGGTCATATTGGGAGTAGAAAAGGGTCACGAAGCGATGGGAACTTTCTAAGTCTTCGTACATCACCCGATTCAAATGTTCTAGAATTTTGGCAGGAGAGTGATGGTTCAGCACTTCTGCCCGCAGCATTCCCCTCGTCATCGTCATGATCAGTCCGGCAGGCACCCCTTTGCCCATGACATCCCCGATGACAATACTCCAAGGAACTGTGCTTCCTGTGTGCTCTTCGTCGGCTTTACTTTCGCTGTGCGGTTGGTCGTAGTTGGCGGGAATAAAGTCATAATAGTCTCCGCCGACTCGATTGGCTGTGCGACACGCTGCAGCGAGATCGAGTCCTTTGATGTTGGGATATTTGCGCGGGAGAAGATGGAATTGAATATCTGTGGCAACTTCTAATTCGCGATCGAGCTTTTCTTTTTGTCGAACTTCTACGGCAAGATCATTATTAGCAATGGCAACCGCTGCTTGATCCGCGACCAGTTGCACTAATTTTTGACGGCTTAATGTCCAATCGTAAGCGCGATCGCGCGTGAAAACATAAACTTTCCCCCGTTCTTTCCCTTTCACTAAAATGGGGGTGCTAAATAACTGAATCTCTTCCGGTAAAGCGCTTTGAATCTGTTCATCTAAAATATTGGTTTCATGAGAATTACCGGTGACATTTTTGCCCCATGTACGGGTGACTTGAGAGAGGCGATAACGAATGTCTTTACAAGCTAATCCTCCTTGACAATGGACTTGTTCAACACTGACTTTTCCTTCTCCTTTATAAAGCAAAATCGCACTGCCATCCGCGTCAGAAACACGCGCTGCCATTAAGGGAATAATTTCTAAAAATTGATTGAGATTATTAAAACTACGAAGTGCAAACCCCAGAGAACTTAAAAGATTTTGAACTTTATTTTGTTCCCGTCTTAAATTCGCCACTAATTCTTTAAGTGTCGAAACAGGCGTTTCTTGCGTCGCAAGTTTGGCTTCAAAGCTATTCTTTTCTGAAGAAGGGTCCCGCGCAGGTAAAGCAGTCATAGGATTAGACATTCAACAACGAGCAATTAAAAATTAATAAAGGATAATAACTGATTCGGATTTATATTCATTTTGCAACTCCTCTCATACCGTCATCATCTTCCCCCCAATTTTCAGTGATGAAGGGTGAATTGTCAATTATTGGAGTAAGCAGTAATCTCTGATCCCCAAATGTGATCCCCAAAGAGAGTTTTGTGTCTAATTAAGTCATTCTAACCTCGTGAATAATTATTTTTGATCGTTTCTTTTTTACTATGAAATTAGCGATCACCTTACCGTTCAATCTGAGTGTCGTCAATCTCATTTAGGGTAGAGAAAGTGACGCTAGCGTTTTGAGTTTGGTTGAGGGAGAAAGGGAGTGGGTGGCTATTATTTATTCCGAGTGATTAGCGATTGGGCAACCGTTACTTAAGCTAAGATGCAAACAGAAGCAATGTTAAGGCTTGTTCTGTCATGCTCGAAAATGTCGAACTCTTTTTTTATGAACTGCAACAATTTGCGGATCAATTAGTTTCTCAACAATTAAATCATCTCACTCCAGTGAGTGTGGGTCTGATTTTTCTCGCTGGCTTGTTAACCAGTCTTACCCCCTGCATGCTGTCTATGTTACCAATTACGGTGGGTTACATTGGCAGTTCTGATACAGAAGGGCGCACTGATGCTTTGTGGAAGTCGAGTTGGTTCGCCTTAGGGTTAGCCACCACTTTAGCAGGTTTGGGAATTTTTGCAGCAGCCTTTGGACAAGTCTATGGACAAATTGGGGTCGGTTTACCGATTTTGGTCAGCGCGATCGCGATTTTGATGGGCTTGAATCTTTTAGAAATTCTCCCCTTACGTCTTCCCTCAATTGGCGGTACAGATTGGATTAAAGAAGACTTTCCCCCTGCTGTACGGTCTTACTTACTCGGCTTAACCTTTGGCTTAGTGGCTTCCCCCTGTAGCACACCAGTTCTTGCTAGCCTATTAGCGTGGGTCGCCAATAGTCAAGATTTAGTGCTTGGGGCAGGGTTATTGTTATCCTATACAGGAGGCTATGTTACGCCCCTCGTCATTGCTGGAACGTTTACCGCTTCTATCAAAAAGTTCCTCGAATTTCGCCGTTGGGGAAGCTGGATTACCCCGATTAGTGGCGCACTTCTCCTTGGCTTTGGTGTATTTTCCTTATTACTTCGCTTACCGATTGATCGCTTTTAAATCAGACCGAATGACTCATCAACAACCAAAACTTGGATTTTCTTCACTGACACAAGGATGGCGCAAACTCATTAATCTGTTGGCTGACTTGCGTCTTGCTATTATTTTACTGCTCGCGATCGCGCTGTTTAGTATTTCTGGCACCATCATCGAACAGGGACAATCGGTTTCTTTTTATCAAAACAACTATCCCGAATCACCTGCGGTCTTGGGCTTTCTATCTTGGCAAGTCATTCTCACACTGGGTCTAGACCATGTTTATACCACTTGGTGGTTTGTCAGTATCCTTGTGGTTTTTGGCAGCAGTTTAACCGCTTGTACCTTTACCCGCCAACTCCCCACCTTAAAACTCGCCCAGCGTTGGCAATATTATAAACGCCCGAGTCAATTTGAAAAACTTGCTTTAAGCACTCAACTGCAAAATCATACGCTCGATGAAATTATTCCTGAACTGAAAAAACACCGCTACCAAGTTTTTCAAGAGGGAAACCAACTCTACGCCCGTAAAGGGCTTATAGGACGCATTGGTCCTATTGTCGTTCATGCCAGTATGTTAATTATCCTCCTTGGCGCAATTTGGGGCGCATTTACTGGCTTTATGGCGCAAGAAATGGTCGCCAGTGGTGAAACCTTTCAAGTCAAAAATATTTTTGAAGCCGGGAAACTTGCACAAGCTCAAATTCCCCAAGATTGGTCAGTGCGAGTCAATGATTTCTGGATTGATTATACAACTGAAGGAGAAATTGATCAGTTTTATTCTGATTTATCAGTTGTCGATCAGCAAGGAAATGAACTGAAACAAGAAACGATTCACGTTAATAAACCCCTCCGCTACGACGGTGTCACCTTTTATCAAACAGACTGGGGAATTTCTGGGATCAAAGTCCAAATTAATAATAGCCCAGTGTTTAAACTCCCCATGGCGAAACTGAATCAAGAAGGAGAAGGGAATTTATGGGGAACATGGGTTCCTATTAAACCTGATTTAAGTGAAGGGGTTTCTCTGCTCACTCGCGACTTAAAAGGAACACTTCTTGTCTATGATACAGCAGGCAAATTAAGCGGAGTCGTTCGTCCGGGAATGGGAATTGAAGTAGAAGAAATGACCCTCAAAGTCAAAGATTTAATTGGTTCCACTGGGTTACAAATTAAAGCGGATCCCGGCATTCCCATTGTTTACACAGGTTTTGGTTTACTTATGGTTGGAGTTGTCATGAGTTATGTTTCTCATTCCCAAATTTGGGCATTACAAACCGATAATTCAGTTTATTTAGGAGGAAAAACAAATCGTGCTCAAGTCGGCTTTGAAAGAGAGTTTCTAGAACTTTTAACAGGTGTGGAAAAAGAAGAACCTGAACTGAGTCTGTCTTCTACGTAACCATAGGTCAAATCCTGAAACTCCATTGAAGGTGTTGACTTAATTTATGCCTTATTTTGTGGTGGATTTCCTGAAAGAACAAATCATATCCATCGACTCACTTGTTCTGCCCACAGATTCAGAATAAAATATAAGGTTAAAACTAAGTTAAGTCCAAAACTGATTAAACAAGCTAATTATTCCTTTCAGAATGAGATAATCCGTTTAATATAGTGAGCAGAACAAACAACCTATTGCTTTAATCTCTTCAAGGAGAGATTGAGTAAGCCACTAAAATATCTATCTAAACAGATATTTCAATTAACACAATTGAGATCACATTGATTTGATCTTTTTTAATTGATATCTATCACAATTTTGTCCTTGTAATCTGGTACTTAAATGATGAAAGTGAATCGCAAATCTCTAACAACTTTAACCGCAAGTGCAGCCCTGTTATTAGGAGCAGTGGGTTGTCAACAACAAGCGGAACAACCCACAGAAGGAACCAGTGAGCAGCCGGGAACAGGGGTTGAAGTCATTCCAGCCTATAGTGTATTGGAAGAAAAATTCCAAACTGATATTGTCAATATGGCTTTAGAAGAACTTGGCTATGAGGTACAAGACGCTAAGGAATTAGAATATGCCACCATGCACACCGACATTGCCAATGGTGGGATTCAGTTCACTACAGTTCACTGGGAAAAGTTACATAATGACTTTTATACCAATAGTGGTGGTGATGAAAAATTAGAACGGATGGGCGTTTTCGTCGATAATGTCTTACAGGGCTACTCTGTTGATAAAGCCACCGCAGACGAATATGGGATTACCAACCTAGAAGATCTCAAAGATCCAGAAATTGCCCAGTTATTTGATACCGATGGTAATGGAAAAGCGAATTTAACGGGCTGTAACCCCGGTTGGGGCTGTGAATTAGTGATTGAACACCATCTGGATGAATATGGCTTACGGGATACAGTAGAGCATGATCAGGGACAATACTTTGCTCTCATGGCTGATACCATTACCCGTTATGAACAAGGAGAACCAATTTTATACTACACTTGGACTCCCTTATGGGTTGGTGGTGTCTTACAAGCAGGAGAAGATGTGAACTGGTTAGAAGTTCCCTATACTTCTCTTCCCGAAGCACAAGGAGAAGTTTCCGAAGATACCACAACAGCTGAAATTGATGGGAACAATGTTAATCTCGGATTTGCGGTGGATCAAATGCGGATTTTAGCGAATCAAGAGTTTGTGGATCAAAATCCTGCTGCAGCGAAGTTATTTGAAGTTATTCAAATTCCACGACCTGATATCAGTGCTCAAAACCAAAAAATGCGCGATGGAGAAGATTCTCCTGAGGATATCATGGGTCATGCAGAAACTTGGGTCGAAGAACACCAAGATGAGTTTGATCAGTGGGTTTCTACTGCTCGGGAAGCAGCACAAGAACAAGCACAAAAGTAACTAGTAACTCTTTCGCTCAGGTGGGGTGAATAGGAATAGGGTGGGCAATGCCCACCTTACATAACAGTGCTATTTTTTAACGTGGTTTATTTACCTTTCGGTTGATTCTTAGTTTGTTCCAAAACAATCTCTAAAAGAGATTGGAAAGGTTCTGTACTCGACGCGCCTTCAATTGCTTTCACAGCAAGATCTTGCACCTGTTTTAGGGTTGCATCCAGTTGCTGCAAGAGATTGTGGAGGCGCGTTTTATAATTCCGTTTTGATTCTTCTACGTCTTTTGTGGTAACTCATGAGGCTTGCTGTCCATATTTTGCCATTAATTGCTTAAAAGCTGAAATTACTATCAATATAAAAAATTATCAATCAACAGTTTAATTAAATAATTTTGTAACATTATATACTACCTTTTCACGAATCATATTCTCATAAGCTCTTAAATAAGATTTTTTTTGACAAAACCTAAAAAACCAGATAGCATTTATCCAATATATAGCAATCCCAAATGAATTGTAAATTAATCCCCCCCTAGCCCTCCTCACGTTTTGCTCCGGTTTGTAAGGTGGGAATGGTTAATCAACTTTTTACAAATGAATTAGAACTACTATATATAATCTATATAAAATAAAGATCCAGTTTATTATATAAAACTCAATTTTCGATAGTGATAATCTTCAACACACTGTCATTTAAGTTCAATCTACAATAACTAATTTGGAGGAAATTCTAATGAAAACAAGTAATCAAAAGGCTACCGCAATTAGTAAACCATGGTGGAATCGTCCTTTATTGGGAAATCAAAGTCTATGGGAACGACTCAAAACGATCTTCATTAGGGAACCGATTCCTGAAAGTAGCATCTTTCTTCATAATCGTGCCTTAGCCCAATTGGAAAAAATCACTCCTCTGATTG
>JAVLCL010000204.1:5046-6194 GCA_031580825.1 Halothece sp. Uz-M2-17 | reverse complement strand
AATATTTAAGTCTTCTGGTTGCTCTTCTTCCCAAAAATTTCCTTTCTTAAAATTGGCGGTGTCAAAAGGATTGATAGATTTTTTAATAATCGTTTCTAAATCTGACATACCTAAGCCCTTTCATGATTCACTTGGATAAAAAATAAAGAGCCCCCAATTCGTTGGGAAATCCCTGCTTTTAATTGTTCTGAAGTATAACCTTCTGTCTCGGTGATGGAACTTAACTGAATTTGATTGTTGGCTTGTAAACGATATAACACTTGATCTAATTCTTCTCGTGTCAAGGGCGGTTGTAATTGCTTGCGGAGATAAAAAATGGGTAAAAAATTATTCATGTTATATTCCTCATCTAATTGGATAATGACTTCTAAAACTTCTTCATCTGATAAGTTATGATACAGCTTTTCATTTTCATTAACGGGACTTTGTTGATCTATAGTCGGGGTTAGTTTGTAATTCCGAAGAAAGTTTAAATAGTTCCTCAACATATCTAAACTTAGGACAGAATTTGTGCCACTGGGATTAAATTCTTGAGCAAGAAAAGTTTTTCCGTTTTCACTTAAAGTAATTTTTTTCGGGATTGACTGTGTAATAGTAAGGAATCCTCGTTCAACTAAAATTTGAACTAACTTAGTTTTAGGAGATACCTGTATTTCTTTTAAGAACATACTTTTTTCAGCACAAGCATTAAGAATTTTGAACTCTTTTTTTGTAATGGGTAATTCTGAAGGATCAATGTTTAGAAGTGCTTTTCCAGAAGCAGTAATTTTGATTTTAGCGATTTCGCTTTCTATAATTTCTATTAAGTTTTGATCATGCAACTGATAACAAATGCGATTACATTCGGATATTGGGGTCTTTACGGTCGGTTTAATGGACTTAACATTTGCCTGATATCCGTCTTCTCCTAAAAGTTTAAGGAGGAGTTTAATTTCCTTTGCTTTCATGATTGAATTACATTTTGTTTGTATAAACAATAACATTAAAACAAGACTTAGATCAACTCAAAGCATCAGTGGGAACATTACCGCGAACCTCTACAGTCTGATCGATAATCTACCTCCTGTTAATAGAGCCAATTAAAATAATTCGAGGTAAGATAGAAATTCCTTTTCAAAAAAACTTTAACTCTTCTAACTAAGAAATAT
>JAVLCL010000204.1:0-5036 GCA_031580825.1 Halothece sp. Uz-M2-17 | reverse complement strand
CAAAATTCTATCCCGACTCGCACCTTTAACTTAATGAAAAACTTGAGCCAACGCCATGAAGTAACCTTAGTGGCTCAACATTATCAAATGGCAAAAGATGACCATATTGGAACTCTTACAGAATGGGTGCAAGACTTAGTTATTTTTCCTCACCATCAAGAGGAGGGGAGACGGGGAATTATGAACCGAGCAAAACGACTTGGACAATTACTAAAAGAAGGAACACCAAAAAGTGTTTTATCTTATTATTCTCCCCAAATGCAGCAATGGATTGATCAAAAAGTTGAGGAAAATGCTTTTGATATTATTACTTGTGAGCATAGCATTAATGAAATTTATATTCGTTCAGAATGGCAAAATAAAGTCCGAACGATTGCTAATATTCATGGTTCAATGTATGGGACTTGTCAGAAATATATTGACCGTTCAATGGCAGGTAAAAAAAGTCTCCGTGAACAGTTAAATCTGCCATTTCTCAGGCGATATGAACAACAATATTGTTCTAAATTTTCAGCTTTAGTAACAACGACAGTTGAAGATAAACAGCAAATTAAAGCCCTGCAAACCGAAAAATCAATTACTGTCATTCCCAATGGTGTTGATTTAAATTTATTTCCGAAACGGTCTGGTGATCTAGGAGGATATAAGCTACTTTATATTAGCCATCAAGAAGAATTAGCAGTCACAGAAGAGGTCAATTTTCTATGTGAATTTATTTTTCCAGAACTGAAAGTGCGCTATCCTGAAATGACGCTAACGTTACTGGGAGTTCCCGATCAACTTCATCATTGGGGAGAGATTTCTGGGATTACTGTTGCTGATAAAAATTCGAGTTTACAGATATTATTACAACAGACAACAGTTTGTGTTTTACCCACACAAGCAGGTTTAGGTATGAAATTAGCCCCTTTACAAGCAATGGCAATGGGAGTGCCCGTAGTGGGCAGCGATCGCGCATTAGAAGGCTTAAATGTAGATGGGACAACCGCTAATTTGGCAGCAATGCGGGCAATTCGTCTAGAAGAATATATTTACGCGATCGGGCGGTTATTGCAAGATCCACAATTGCGTCAACGTCTCTCTCAAAATGCTCGTCATTTAGTTGAAAAAAATCATGATTGGCGGAAACTAACGGAACAGTATGAGAATGTTTTATTTTGTTCTCAAGACCGATCGCGCCCTCAGTCCCAGATTGTGAGATCGCCCTCTTAAAATATTGATGAAAATTAAAAAGAAATCAATTGAACAATCTGATCAAATTGGTAGTGATCGGCAAGGGTTTGCAAGTGAGCAGCGAGGGAGGCTTTTTCAGAAGGAATCTCTTGAATCAACTGCTTGACTTTTTTCCCTTTCAGTAAACTCGCAGCTTGATATAACTCGGTTAACCACTCTGAAGGCATTTCTTTTAATTCAGTTGATCGATCAAAAACAGGAGTAAGGTGTTCATTGGTCATTTCCTGCGCAGAAGATTGACGCTTTTCCATTTCGGAAGATTGGTAAATGAACTCCACTCCCAAATAGTGCGTCATTTTTTCCCAAATGACTGCTTCTGAGAATGGTTTAGTAACAAAATCATCAAATCCCGAAGTCAAGGTTATCTCTCGCTCTTCTTGAAAGGCACTAGCAGTAAGCGCAATAATTGTACTGGAAAAGCTGGTTTGATCTGAGTTAAATTCCATTTGTCTAATCTGTTTAACCGCTTCATATCCATCCATCTCAGGCATTTGTAAGTCCATCCAAATTAGATGAGGATGCCAAGTTTGCCAGATTTCAATTGCTTCTTGTCCGTTGTTGGCTTGTTGCACAGAAAATCCCACTGTTGTCAGTAGGTCTGATAAGAGAAGGCGGTTGTCAGCATGATCATCCACGATTAAAATCCGATACTCAGGTTGTTGTGGCGCGATCGCGCTCACCTTCTGAGAACGAATAACACCAATAGCATCTTCAGCACTGAGACGAATCGGAATTGAGCATTGAAAACAAGCTCCGACACCAACGGTACTTTCAACAGTAATAGTTCCTCCCATCAGTTCAATATATTTGCGCGTAATCGCTAACCCTAATCCTGTCCCTTGTTTAATTTGACGACCGGTACTGGTCTGTTGAAACGGCATAAACAACTGATCCAGTTCTTCTGGTGCTATCCCCAAACCCGTGTCCTCAACTTCTAAATTGAGATGATGTTGCTGAGAGGAGGTTTCAAAATCAACCTTTGCTCTTAAAACAATACCGCCTCGTTCTGTAAATTTAACCGCATTGCCCACTAAATTAATTAAGACTTGTCGCAGTTTCCCTTCATCCATCCGAATAGATTGAGGTAAATCAGAATCTAATTCTAATAACAATTGAAGTCCTTTGTTTTGCATCTTCAGTGCAAACATATCTTGCAAATGCTGGAGCAGAATATGAAGATCAAAATCAGCTTCTTCCACACTCATGTGACCGACTTCAATTTGGGACATTTGCAGAATGTTATTAATTAATGAAAGTAAATGTTCTCCACTGCGGTTAATAATGCTTAAGCGTTGCTGTTGTTCTGGTTTTAAGCCACTATCGTGACTCAGGATTTGAGCAAAGCCAATGATACTGTTGAGGGGAGTTCGTAGTTCATGACTCATGTTGGCTAAAAATTGCGATTTTGCTTGACTTGCACGTTCGGCTTTGTCATTCGCTTCTTGCAGTTCTAATTGAATTGCTTCTTGCCGTTCCAAAGCGAGGCGTAATTCTTGATTGCTTTCTTCTAAGGCTTTTTCCGCTCGCATCCAATCACTAATATCGGTAATAAATCCTTCAATAGACTCAATCTCTCCTTTCCGGTTAAAAATGCCTTGTCCTTGTTCCCAAACCCATTTTTCAACTCCTTGCTTCGTAAAGAGACGATACGTTAATTGAAAAGGCTTTTTCTGAGTCAGAGCAACTTGTCTCTTTTCCCAAACTTCTGCTTGATCATCAGGATGAATAAGTTGACTATATTGAAGGAAGCGATTTTGAGTCAACTCTTCTGGTGAATAACCTGTTAAACTTAAAACCCCTTCACTCACAAAAATCATTGTCCAGGTTTCGTCATTCACACAACGATAGGCAATTCCGGGAAGATTACTCATGAGTGTCGCGAGAGTTCTTTCACTTTGGACGAGAAAGGTGGTTTGTTCAGCAACTTTTTGCTCTAAGTTCAGATTTATTTCTTTTAAGGTAGAGACATCAGTCCGAATGCGCTGACTCATGTCATTAAACGAGCGAGCCAGTTCTCCCAGTTCATCCTGACGAGGAATGTCAACATTCTGCTCAAAATTTCCCTCTGCAATTGCTTTAGCAGCTTGATTAAGATCTCGAATGGGTTTAATGACCCAACCCGAGGTGAACCAACTAATGGCAATACTCACCATCAGAGCTAGAATACACAAGACAACTGTCCGGCGTGTGTTTGCTTGAATTTCTTCTGCAAAATCCGCTTCAGGAATTAACACCACAATCAGCCAATCAATGCCTTTTTGACCAACGGTCTCCGGAGCTTTAGTGAGGAAAGGCGCCTTCGGTTTAGGAAGGCGTAATCTCTGACCCTGAAACGGGGATATCTGTAAAAACTGCTTTTTCCCTTCAATTGTGAGTTGTTCTTGAAATGGGGTTTTGATTTGATCCAAACTTCCCAATTCTGTCATCAGATAGCGAGTGGTTTCTTTTACCAAAGCACTGTCCGTTTCAATTGCTTTCTGAATTGGTGATGGTTCTTGATTCCCTGTCAACTGAGATCCTTTAAGAGAACTAGCAATTAAAGTACCCGTTCGATCAATAATAAACACCTCACCTGTTTTTCCCACTTCCAAATTTTGCAAGAATTCATTCAGTTCTACGGATAAAGTGTTAATCGCATAAGGAATCGCTAAATAAGAATTAATCTGCTGTTCAATACGATGAATTAACTCCTCGCGTAATTGAGGCGTTACATTATTAACTGCTTTGTTTCCACTGCGTAAGGAAAAGTAACCAATCAAACTGACAATAACCAAGATTTGAACAACAAAAGGAACTGTCAAAATGACAGTTAGCGGTAGTTTTCGCAAAAAAATAGTTGTTTTATCAAGCAGAAATTTCGATAACATCGTAATCTTCCATCTTATAACTATCGAGAATTTAACTTTCCTTTGCAGACATTTTTTCTAACTGTTGAAGGGCTGCTTGTAACTGATGATCTTTTTCTTTCAATGCTTGTTGGAGACGGCGCACTTTTAATTGATTTTCCACTCTCGCTAATACTTCAACGGTTTTAAAAGGTTTGGTAATATAGTCATTTCCGCCCACAGAAAAGGCTTTTACTTTATCCCATGCTTCGTTAAAGGCACTAATAAAAATGACGGGCAGTTCTTCGGTTTCAGGGTTTGCTCTCAGTTTTTGACAAATGGTGTAACCGTCGAGTTCTGGTAACTGAATATCAAGTAAGATGACATCAGGAGGCGCGATCGCGATCGCTTGTAAGGCAAGTTCTCCACTAATTGCCTGTTGCACTTCATATCCTTGTTCTTCTAATAAATCCGATAATAGTCTCAGGTTATTAGGTTGATCATCAATCAACAGAATGTTACCTTTTTCGATATCGGAACAAGTTGGCGATAAGCGAACCGAAGAAGGTGATTTATTACGAGAGGCGTTCTGACGGATTTTTTGCTCTAGTACTGCTTTCAAATTAGATTTAGTAATTTTTTGCTCTAGAGCTTCTGAAAAAAGCTGCCAAAGTTTCGGTGCAACGTCTTGCTTGACATACTTCGCAGAGTAACCGCATTCTTCTGCAATTTGTTCATAAGTCTTACGCGTTCCCTCAATAGCCGTTAGTAAAATGACTTGTTGTAAGTCACTCAGGTAACTGCCTAACTTGGTATAGATTAATTCTTCAGCAAATGCTAAAAGCTCTTCGGAATTGCTCATCTGACTTTGACCCTTTCACCTTTACTTAAGAATAGCCATATTTTGGTGATCTCGCTAGACAAAAAATTCGCAGTACTTAAGGGCAATTTCCAGTGAGTGAATGATCACTAAATCAT
>JAVLCL010000203.1:0-6197 GCA_031580825.1 Halothece sp. Uz-M2-17 | reverse complement strand
ATGACTGATAATGAGGTAGTCAAGCTGTTCTGGGTCAATTAAATCATTAATGAAATCGAGATACAGTTGGCGAAATTTCTCGTGAGACGTATCAACTAAAGCCAGTTTTTCCCCTTGAATAATAAAAGAATTGTAGGTGGTTCCATTTTCTAAGGGGAATTCAATGTCAAAACGTTCGCGATCCCAATCCAGACAGCGAATTGCAGTCGTTTCCGGTGCAATTTCCAGGGTTTGTAATGTCAGTCTCTGAGTCGATGGAGAAGATTGCTGAGAATTAATAAGTCCAACCATAGATCACTCCTTGTTCAATCCTTAAACGCTGTACTGAGTCAATGTCATTTAGCAATAGCAACTGACATCTTGTCCGCATTCATCCGCTAAGTAGCACAAAGCGCGAAATCTTAACCCGATTAACTCTTCGTAGAGAGGATTGAGTTTACACAAGGGTGGAATATGACCAATTTTGCGTCCAAACAAATAAATATCCTGTTCAAAAGGACATTGCATCGGGATAAATCGACAGATTAAATGCGCTGTTGATTCCTGGCGAATTTGTAGCCGATTCAACTGTTGGCGCAAGGGAAAAAGCCAATCTCTTGCGGGGTGGGTTGCTTGTGGTTGATTAACTAGAAAATAAACCATAGTTAACTTTTTCTGAAATTCTATAACTACAGTTTATCCATAGAGTTTTTAATATGGCAATTGATTTTAATATCAGAATCATTGATGGTTGATAACTTTTGCTTAATCCTCAACACCAACCCTTAGTAGGTGGGAATTACCCACCTTACGCTTATTTAGGGCTTGCTGAATAAAACGGAAACCCTGACTCAATCAGGTTTTAAGCCTCTTAATGCTTGGAAAAAGTGCATGGGAATTGAACGATCAAGGCAGAAAACGTCTAGCTTTTCCTACCTTCCTTCTTCACGATTGCCTGTTGTCTATTGACTTTTGCCTGGCTAAACCGATAATTAGACTTTTTCAGCAAGCCCTATTTACAAATGTTTCGCATCGGCTAAAACCGCATAAAAGGGATCGCTTCCTCCCATCCCCAACATTTGGAAAATAGCGGGAACAGAGGGTTGTTTTTGAATCACTTCTGGTTCGCTAAAACCACCCGCAGCTTTGAAATATCGCTTCACTAACTCCACTCGCATCGCTTCACTACTATCGCGCCAAGCAGAAATCGCTTTTTGATAAAACATTCGATTAGAAAAACTGATGACTGCAACGCCACCAGGCTTTAAAACGCGATGAATCTCTTGAAAAATCTCTTCGGGATATTGGAGATACTGCACCGAAACGGCATTTAAAACGGCATCAAATTCTTGATCGGGAAAGGGAAACTGTCGATTTTCATTCAAATTTTGAACAAAATAATGATTTAAGCGGGGGTTACGGGTAAGTTCTTCCTCGTTCATGCCATGTCCTTCCACATGAGCAAATTTTATATCATCTGGAAGGTGAGACACCCAACTACTCATCATATCCAGAATACGAGTATTGGGCTGGAGTCGTTCCCGATAGAGTTGACTTAATTCATCAATAAATGGTTCATCCACATGAGTGACTAGACGGGGAATCGCATAGAAGTCATTATCAGAGCTAGCATCAAGTTTTTGGCGTTGTTCAGGTTGCAGTAACATGAGTGAGGATTTAACATTCCTTTACACTTTTCATTTTATCGCTGAGGAAAGATTGAACCTGCTCTTTTTGTTGTGATACAGCTTTTCCAGAACTACCATAATGACGATCTAACTCCATCATCGTTCGTAATAGGACATTTGCCCCATGAACACAGTCTTCGGGAGACGTATATTCTTCCGCATTATGACTTAACCCGGCTTCACTAGGCACAAAAATCATTCCCATATCGGTGACTTTTGCCATTTCTTGGGCATCATGACTCGCCCGACTCAGCAGATGCGTATAGTTCAAGCTGAGCTCGTCACAGGCTTGGCTAATGGCAGATTGGATATGAGATTGGGCTGTAGCAGGAATAACATTCAGTGCGGGTTGCATCCCGATTTCAGTATCGGTTTCAGCAGCAATTTCTGCAGCGCGATCGCGCACTTGAGCTAATAACTGATCTAAATGGTTAGAAGATAAATCTCGGATATCTAAGCTCATTTCCACTAATCCAGGCACAGCATTAACCGTATTCGGATACGCCTGAATATGTCCGACTGTGGCAACTTGTTCTCCACCAGAATTGGCAATTTTATTAATGGCAACTGTGAGTTTTGCTGCTGCGAGTAGGGCATCTCGACGACAATTCATCGGCGTTGTGCCTGCATGGTTAGCTTCTCCTTGCACAGCAATTTTAAAGCGCCGTTGACCGACAATTCCTTTAACCACACCAACACTGACCCCTGCTTTTTCTAAAACGGGACCTTGTTCGACGTGCAATTCGACAAAAGCAGCTAAATCTTGCGCGGTGCGTCGCGCTTGATCAATCTTTTCCCAAGATCCTCCAATTCGTTCTAAACAGGTGTAAATGTCGGTTCCATCGTCTTGCCGATACGTTGCGGGATCGGCAACAACACTGCCGGAAATGGCTTTTGAGCCAATCATACTCCCTTCTTCATCCGTAAAGACAATGACTTCTAGAGCATGATTGAGTCGGATTTGATTATCGTGGAGAACCTGCACCATTTCAATGCCAGCAAGAACGCCGTAGCTGCCATCGTAGCGTCCACCCCGAGGAACCGTATCAATATGAGATCCGGTGGCTAAAGCGGGAGCATCAGCTATCTTACCAGCATAGCGACCAATGACATTGCCAGCCGTATCAACCCGGATGCTCATTCCTGCCTCTTCCATCCACTGTTTGACCTGTTCCCGCGCATTAATATCTTCCTCACTATAGGCAATGCGACGAATTCCGCCATCGGGAAGCGCCCCGATGTGAGCGAGTTGGTCAATACTGCGTAAAAAACGATTTTGATTAATTTTTAAGTTTTGATTTAAGTCAAATTTCATTACGATAAAAAGGAAATAAAAAATTATGTTTTGATTGCGTTTCAACTAAAAGTAATGGTATAAAAATAGAGTCATTGTTTTTGTATTTTATTTGACAAAAAATGAAGAAAGTTTTTATTTGTGGTTCTGCTTTGCGAGGACAACCGGATAACAAAAATTTACGGGGTGCAACATTGATCAAAGAAACAAAAACGGTTCCTCACTATCGTCTCCATGCCGTAAAAAATGGTTGGCATCCTGGGATTTATGCGGTGGAAACAGGAGGGATTTCTATTCTCGGAGAATTGTATGAAATGAGCGATAAAGATTACGAATATTTACTCTCGCAAGAACCGCCGAATATGTATCCCGAAACTGTCCAATTAGAAGGAGGAGAAAGCGCGATCGCGATGCTCTATCCTCGCCAATTAATTGAAAAAGAAAACTATCCTGATATTTCTCATTTTGGTGGTTGGGTTGCTTATAAAAATGCAATGATTAGTCAGTAGTTATTTATTCACTGGTCACTGGTATAGGGATGATTTTCTCGCCAGTGACGGGCAATATCCACCCGACGACAAATCCACACGCGATCGCGCTGCCCGATATAATCGAGAAAACGAGCTAAGCCTGCAATCCGTCCGGGACGACCAACGAGACGACAGTGCAAGCCAATACTCATCATTTTCGGGGCAAATTCTCCTTCAGCATAGAGGGTATCAAAGGCATCCCGTAAGTAAGTAAAAAACTGCTCACCAGAATTAAATCCTTGTGCTGTGGCAAAGCGCATATCGTTGTTATCGAGGGTGTAAGGGATGACCAAATGCGGTTGGTTCCCTTCTACTACCCAGTAGGGTAAGTCATCCCCATAGCTATCTGCATCATAAAGAAAGCCCCCTTCTTCAACGACGAGACGGCGGGTGTGCGGGCTATTTCTGCCGGTGTACCAACCGAGCGGACGATTGCCAGTAACTTGCGTATGAAGCGCGATCGCGCGTTGTAAGTGTTCTCGTTCGGCTTCTTCTGTAAAATATTGATAATCAATCCAGCGATAACCGTGACTGGCAATTTCCCAACCCGCTTCTAGCATTGCTTGCACTGCTTCCGGATTGCGCTCTAAGGCCATGGCAACTCCATAAACTGTCACGGGGAGGTTATAGCGAGAAAAGAGGCGATGTAACCGCCAAAATCCCGCCCGAGAGCCATATTCATAGCACGACTCCACATTCATGTTGCGCATTCCTCTCAGGGGAACAGCACCAATGACTTCCGAGAGAAAGGCTTCCGAGTGGGAGTCACCGTGTAAGATACAATTTTCTCCCCCTTCCTCGTAGTTAATGACAAATTGCACAGCAATTCTTGCCTCATGGGGCCATTGTGGATTAGGAGGGGTT
Source organism: Halothece sp. Uz-M2-17 (assembly GCA_031580825.1). Lineage (GTDB taxonomy): Bacteria > Cyanobacteriota > Cyanobacteriia > Cyanobacteriales > Rubidibacteraceae > Halothece. Next base: position 1,842 of record JAVLCL010000203.1, on the reverse strand, counting down.
GCGCCGTAGCCGATAAAATCTCTAGTATTGGTCATTAGTGTAAAAGTTTCGCCACGCGTCCTTTACTCGCTTCTAAATGCTCTTGAATAGCAGTTTCGGCTGCTTCCACATTCCTAGATAGTAAAGTTTCGTAGATTTTGCGGTGTTCGCTACGGATTTCGAGAACATCAGGCTGTTTCTCAGTGGTTTGCACGCGCAGTAAGGTCATTTGATCGAACACACCAGCCAGTAATTCTAAAAGATGGCGATTAGCTGTGCTTTGCGCGATCGCGCGATGAAACTGATAATCAATATTTAGTAAAACGCCTCTGGTTACCTCGGAAGACTCTTCCATTGCCAATAACGTTTCGGCACGAATCACCCAACTGCCAATTTTGTCTAAATCTTCCACAGTACCCTGCTGACACGCTAAGCGTACTGATAATAATTCCAACGCTAAACGACAATCATAAAGCTGTCGAGCATCTTCAGCATAGAGTTGAGGAATAATTAAACCGCCTCGTTGATCCGTGGTTAAAAGATTTTCCCGTTGCAATTGTCGTAATGACTCTCGCACTGGTGTACGACTGACTTGTAATTGTTCTGCCAGTTGTGTCTCTACCAGACGCTCTCTCGGAGAAAATTCTCCCGCCAAAATCTTCTGGCGTAGGGCTTGGTAGGCTTGTTGATAGAGAGAAGACGATCGCGCTAAACCCAAAGATGAAGACAAGACTATTCCTCCTCATAACATTAATTTTGTCTATTGTGTGACGGCTGAAATAACCAAGATGACAGCAACCAAGTTAAACTCGGTAAAATCAGATAAGTAATCAAACTAACTTGAATACCAACCACGAGAAAATCCTGCAATAGCGTTGGTATCGGGAGTACCATCAACAAACGTTCTAGTTGTGGGGCAAGTAATTGCGTTAACGTAAAAACGGTTAAGGTCAGCAAAATTGCCATCTTATAGCGGGCCGGACTACTGGCTGTTTTTGGGTTGACATCCTCACCGCCCTAGAAGGACGGTGATTCCTACCCACAGGTAGTTACTGGCTCAGCGACACCACTTACTGATTCTGGTTTCCCTTCATCAGCAGAGGCGGAAGTCTCCCCAGTCGTTCCCTCTTTCGAGGCAGTTTCCCAATGCCCTTGGGTACTGTTGTTTGACCATTCCATTCCTAACGCTTCCATCCCTTTCTTTAGGATGTTTAATCCTGCATTTGTATCCCGACAAAGTTCAATTCCACAACTAGGACACTTATGGGTTCTAGTGCTTAAGGACTTCTTTGCTCTATGCCCACAGTTATGACAATCTTGGCTAGTGTATGCAGGATTAACAGCTACTACTGCTTTACCCCAAACTTTTCCATAGTAGTCGAGAAAGTCTGTGAATTGACTCCATGCTGCATCAGAAATGGATTTGGCTAAGTTATGATTTTTAACTAAGTTAGCAACCCTTAAATCTTCATACACCACGACATCTCTCGATGCCACTAACGCCTGAGCTTGTTTGATTGCCCAGTCTCTACGTTGGCGTTGAACTTTAAGGTGCTGTTTTCCAAGTTGTTGGCGTGCTTTATGGTAGTTAGCTGACTGTTTCTTGCCTTTTTGGTGTCTCCTACTTAAACGACGTTGAAGTTTCTTAAGCCTGTGTTCAGACCTTCTTAAGAACTGGGGATAAATGACTTCGTTATCGTCTTGGTCTTTGATGAAATACTTTAAACCAAGATCAATACCAACTACTTCCCCTGTATAAGTTCCTTTTTCAACTCTTTCTACATCTAAGCAAAATTGAGCATAATAGCCGTCAGCACGGCGAATCACCCTCACCCGATTAATTTTGCTTCTAAGGATATCTTC
>JAVLCL010000202.1:0-6206 GCA_031580825.1 Halothece sp. Uz-M2-17 | reverse complement strand
CCGTTAAGGGCGATGGGTAAAACCCCAACGGTTGCTCGCTTGAACCATCTCTGGTTGGTCAAGCGATAAGACTTAACCAGAGCTCCCTTTCATCTCGGGATAAAGGATGAACCCCGTTGCGTCGGGTCAACGCAACTAAGCCTGTGAATGAGCGGACGGTCAATAGCCGGTCTGGACAGCAGTTCGATTCTGCTCGGCTCCATTATTTTATCAATTCCCAAACTTTTGGCGGGCTTCTTCTACCATTTCCGCAGTTATGATTTCTGCATCCGTAGAATATGCCATTTCTTCAACTCGTTGACGGGCTTGAGAGCGTACAAAGAAGGGGATGTTTTTCAGTTTTGCTTTTGCTTCTGGTGTCCACTTTAGCGTGGAAAAAGAAGATTGTGAACGGTTCATAGTCCAAATAACTCCTTGAGGGTAGATTACTATATCTTCTAGTCTCTCGAAAAAAGCGCGCGATCGGTACTAAACTTAACAGATATTTATTGGTCACTGCTTTCGGGAAGGGTAACGGTAAAGGTTGTTCCTTGTTGAGGAATACTGGAAACTTTGATATCACCCTGGTGATTATCAACAATGGCTTGCGCGATCGCGAGACCTAACCCCGCACCGGTTGCACTTTGGGTTGTACTATCTTTGGGATAAGGAGACACCCGATAAAAGCGATCAAACAAATGAGGAATCGCTGTTTCTGGGATTCCTTTTCCCGTATCTTTAATCTCAACTTGTAAATAATGATGATGATTCCGTTTAATGGGTTGGACGGAAATGGTTACTGTGGGGGAAACGGTTTCTTGATCTGAATGTTCAATTCCATTACTGATTAAGTTAGTGAATAATCGCGCTAACTGATCCCAGTCGCCTTTAATGGTGAAAGCGGTTTCTGTTTCTGATTCCGCCAGATGAAGATTGAGTTTAATTCCTTTTTGTTGCGCGATCGCGCTTTGTTCTTCTATCACTTCCATCAATAACGCATCCAACGGAACAGACTGTTGTTGGGTTTCAATCATCCCACTATCCGATCGCGCTAAGAATAATAAATCATTGACTAATCGTCCTAAACGTTGGGTCAACCGTTCAATCACTTGTAACTGTTGCTGTTGTAACTCCCCATCCGGATAGGCTAACGCCATTTGAACATTAGTTTGAATCATCGCGATCGGATTTCGCAACTCATGAGATGCATCTGCTGTAAATTGTTTGAGACTTTGATAGGATTCTTTAACCGGTTGAATCGCAATTCCCGATAACCACCAGCTAATTCCGGCGACACAAACCACAACCGCACTCACCCCAATGGTTAAATCTAAAAGTAATTGTCGGATCGGCTTAGTCACCTCAAACCAAGGATGACTCACTCGCAGATACCCTAACGTTTGTTGTCCCAGTTTAATCGGTTCTGTTACTTGGCGTAAAAGATACCCTGAAGCGAGATGAACCGTTTCTGTAGAACGATTTTTCTGTAATGGATAGCCAATCGGATCAGAAAACGTTGACCAGACTAATTCTCCTTCCGGACTAAACCATTCTAAGTCAATATGGTCATCTTCCACAGTTTCGGTATCATTACGAAAGCTGGTTTCAATATCGAGACGATAGCCATGATCAGCAGTTGCAACCGGTTGGATAATCAGCGATCGTTCCACAACTTCCACCACGTGCTTTAAGGTATCATCAATGCGTTCAATGAGTGTACTACGGACATAAAAATAAACTCCAGTAGCAAACAGAAGTAAAAGAACTGCGGTGACTGTGGCGTACCATAAAGCTAAGCGTCTGCGTGTAGTTTGAAACATTTTTGTTATTGTCTTTTTCTTCCTCGGTTAATTTAGTGTCAGAATGGGAGAGATTGCAGAACTAAATTGATCCGAATGAGTCAAGTCACGTCGAATTTTGAAAAAACGTTATTCCGTGATCCGAGAGGTTGGTTACATAGCCTTTGGAAATTTTCTCGTCCTCATACGATTATTGGAACAACCTTAAGTGTTTTTGCTTTATATTTTATTACTATTGCCATTAGTGAGATTGCGATTGATGGGACGAATTTAATTCCCTTAGGTTTGGCTTGGGTGGCTTGTCTAGGAGGGAATGTTTATATTGTGGGTTTAAATCAATTGGAAGATATTGCAATTGATCAAATTAATAAGCCTACCTTACCCATCGCAGCAGGGGAATTTTCCATTAAGCAAGCCCGATGGATTGTGGGAATTTCTGGTGTATTCGCCATTGTTCTCAGTTTAATTTCTAGTGCTTGGTTATTCTTAACGGTGAGTGTGAGTTTAGCCATTGGAACCGCTTATTCTTTACCGCCAATTCGCTTAAAACGATTTCCGTTTTTTGCTGCACTTTGTATTTTTACAGTCCGAGGCGTTATTGTTAATCTAGGGCTTTTTTTACATTTCAGTGAAACAGTAACTCAACAACAGTTAATCCCTCCTGCAATTTATGCCTTAACTTTATTTATTCTCTTTTTTACCATCGCGATCGCGATCTTTAAAGATGTTCCTGATTTAGAAGGAGATCAACAATATAATATCACTACATTTACTCTTCTATTAGGGAAGCCAGCCATCTTAAATATAACTCGTGTCATTATTAGCCTCTGTTATTTAGGGGTGATGTTATCCGCGTGGCGATGGCTACCAGATGTTAATCCTGTCTTTGTGGGGATGACACATGGTGGACTCTTATTGCTACTGTGGTGGCGGAGTCAAACCGTTGATTTAGAAAATAAAAGCGCGATCGCGCAATTCTATCAATTTATTTGGAAGTTATTTTACCTCGAATATCTATTGTTTCCCATCGCTTGTTTTTTAGCTTGATTATGTTAGAACTTGATCCGAATACCACTAAAATTATTGCTTTAGTTACGGTTGCTGTCCTTCTTCTAATTGTAGGACTGGTTTTAGGAAGAAGTTTCATGCGCTCAAAGCAGTTTCAGAAAGCCTGTCAACTCTATGAAAATGAAAAATATGGGGATGCAATTCCAATTTTCCAGAAAATTATTGCTCGTCAAAGAAGTAACGATTTAGCGCAATTATTACTGGGTAAATCCTTTGTGGGACAAAGAAACTTAGCGGAAGCCATTTCCACATTTGAAACTCTCACTGAAACCTCTCCGAAAAATGTTGATGGTTATATTGAATTGGGAAAAGTTTATATGCAACAAGGAAAAATTGACAGCGCGATCGCGCAGTTTGAACAAGCAGCAAAAATTAAACCCAATAAATTTGCAGAACCCCATCGCGTTTTAGGGTTAGCCTTAAAAGAAAAAGGAGAGACTAAAGCAGCATTACAGTCTCTTGAAAAAGCAAAAAAACTTTATTCAACACAAAAATCTTACCCGATGATTGAAGCGATTGAGGAAGAAATTCATACCATTACCGAAGCCAGCAAAAAATAGTTTTTGGTTAAGTTTATCACCCACAGGAGAATGTAACAAGATTGGAAAACCCCATCGAATGATCGGGTGAAGAGGTGTTATCGGGTTTTATGTTGAACCTAAAACGGGTGTGGAGTTAAAACCCAAGGTGTTGGGATGAGTGAGGTTTGAAGTTAGCCCGCAGAGCGAGCCTAGTAAGATTCTACCTAAATTTTAAGCGATACTGACTGCAAACCTGTTGCTGTTCAGGAGTCATCTTTTCAAAACGACGAATGAAGTCTGCTTCCGCCCGTTCAATCATTTCTGCAACTGTATTAGAAGCGGTATAAACCATTGCTTCGAGAACACTTTTGGTTAAAGCGTCGATGTCATCAGTGGGTTCACTATTTGCAGCTACATTCGCCATAATTTCTTCTAAAGAAAAGATGTAAGCATGGGGATAATTCTGTTGAGTCGCTTCCACATATTGAGTATGTAACGTTTGCAGTGTGATTGTTCTTTCTGCTGTTAAGACCATATATGCTTTGTTTTGCTATTCGACATCTTTAGGTTACTGATTGTTAAGTTACATTACTGTTTATTGTGAACCTTATGCTTTTCCTTGACTTTTTTCTTGATTAATGAGTCGATAAATCTTTCTGTAGAAAGAGAGCGCGATCGGTGCGCTTATAGCTTTGATAACTGGGTTGGTCTGGCTTTTAATTGATATTAACTTATCATACTCACTCTAGAAAATCCTTGAGTTTTACGATAATAGATCTTTAAAAAAAGAGAATAATTCTCCCATAATTTTATCATGATCCTCTTCCAATATAAGATTAATATTCTCAGTAGAATTCAATCTGTTACTTTTGAAAATTACTTTCATTTTCTCCCACTTCTCTTTATGAGGAAGAGGTGTTGCACCTAGTGAAGTTCCTCTTAACATAGTATCAGTAAATATCAAAGCATGGGCTAGTTGTTCCTCTATTGATTCTCTTCTGGGACTATCAATACTTCTATGTGCTGTGTTTTTCATTCTAAATTTTTTAGTTATCTTTACGAAGAGTGAGTTTTCGTAACTTTCACGTAAGTTTGAACAAAGATCAGATAAATAAAAATAGTAAAATTGACCTAATCTATTCACATACGCTATTGCCTCATACTTCAATGGTAAGTGTGACATGTTTTCGTTCATAGCAATATTATTTTTATGCTTTATAAACAAGTCATAATGGTAATCGAGTGCAGCTGTCATATCAATAGCTCCACTTATCTCAAAAAAATGTTGCTTTAAAAGATGATGTTCCCTCTGCCGACACATCAAAGAAAATATACGCTGGGAAATTGGATTAATATCTTCTAACCTCAAATCAGGAAAAGGATCCTCTACTTTCCATTTTTCAATTGTATTTAGAGCCTGCATAATTGTTTACCAAACTATTTATTATAATTATATGTCTTTTTGCTTTCTAGAGATCAAATACCTGAAACTTCCTATATATTCAGTTAATCAAGGATGATACCAAAAAAATTCTGTGTATTTGCTCATGATAGCGAGAAATTGTCTGGATAGTATCACTCATAAGTACGTTACTTGCATGAAGGAAAATCATATTACATTATCCATCAATAGCATCGTGCAAAACCAATCAAATTATTAAAATATCAACGTTGGCAAAACTCAGCAATTTGTTTCATCGGCAATTCAATGGGGATAGAAATATTGTTAACTTCCAGCATGATTCTTACTCCATAATCGCACTCTTATTAAGGGAAATCAGTTCTCGAAACGCATTATCATCCAGTTCCGTTAACCAAGATTCATCTGATCCAACAATTGATCCAGCCAGTTTTTTCTTATCTTCAATCATCTCGTCAATGCGTTCTTCTAAAGTACCGGTGGTGACGAACTTGTGAACAAACACATTTTTCTGTTGCCCAATCCGGAAAGCGCGATCGGTTGCTTGATTTTCTACAGACGGATTCCACCAGCGATCAAAGTGAAAGACATGGTTGGCTTTGGTTAAGGTGATTCCCACGCCACCCGCTTTCAGGGATAAGATAAACACGGAGGGTTCGGTTTCCGGGCTTTGAAACTCGCTGATCATTGCTTCTCGTTTCTTCTGAGTGGTTCCCCCGTGGAGATAGTAAGTGTTGTAATGACATTCGTGGCGCAAGTATTTTTCCAGGGCAGTGCCGATTTCAGTAAATTGCGTAAAGACTAAGAGACTATCGCCTTCGGTCATCGCTTCTTCTACCATTTCAGAAAGGCGAGTCAGTTTGTGCGATCGCGCGGTAGTAAATTCACTTCCATCCTGTAAAAACTGCATGGGATGGTTGCACACCTGTTTTAATTTCGCCAGCGTTGCTAAAATCAAACCTTTACGTTGGATTCCTTCGCTTTCGGCAAGTTGTTTCTCCACATCTTTGACAACGGCTTCGTAGAGAGAGGCTTGTTCTTTGGTCAGGTTGCAGTAGAGTTTTTGTTCAACTTTATCGGGTAAGTCTTTAATAATCGCTTGATCCGTTTTCACTCGGCGCAGAATAAACGGTTCCACTAATTTTTTTAGGGTTGCCGACTGACGACGATTATTATCTTTTTGGATGGGAAGTTCAAAGTTCCGGCGAAACTGGGCTTGTGTTCCCAGATAGCTAGGGTTGAGAAAGTTGAAGATCGACCACAAATCCAGTAAGCGGTTCTCAATGGGAGTTCCGGTAAGGGCTAGGCGATGCGGGGCGGAAAATTTTAGAATTGCTTTGGTGAGGGCAGCTTTGGGATTTTTGATGTTTTGTGCTTCATCCAAGACAATGCGATGCCAGGTGATGGCTTTGAAGAGTT
>JAVLCL010000200.1:3215-6206 GCA_031580825.1 Halothece sp. Uz-M2-17 | reverse complement strand
GCGGAATCAAGATTTTCCCAGACTTCATCCATCTTGCTAAAAAATTCCTCTTCATTGAGAAATTTATAAGGAGTCAAGGGAATATTATGGCTAGTGCTAACAAACTCTTCCACCTTTTCCAACTTTTTTTGGATAATTAACTGTTCTGGGGAAGGTTGATTTTCTGATGGTTGGGATTCGGATTCGCTGTAGGAGTTATTGCGTAACATTTATACACATCTTGGGCAACACTTTTGGGAATAAGATGCTCAACTGAGCCACCGAAACGAGCAATTTCTTTAACAACACTGCTACTCAAAAAACTATATTCATTGGACGTTGCCAAAAATACAGTTTCCATTCCTTCCCAGAGCGTGTGATTGGTATGAGCCATCTGTAACTCTTTTTCAAAGTCAGATAAAACCCGTAACCCTCGCAGAAGGACTTTCGCGTTTCGTTGTTTGGCATATTCTACCGCTAAGCCCGCAAACTGATCGACTTCCACACCGGATAAGTGTTGAGTACAATCTTTAATTTGCCGGATCCGCTCTTGTGCAGAAAATAGAGGTTCTTTGTTCGGATTACACAACACTGCTACAATCACGCGATCGAACAGTTGTGTGCCTCGTTCGATAATATCGAGATGCCCAAAGGTAATGGGATCGAAACTACCGGGGTAAATCGCAATCACCAGTCTTCCTCGGGATTAAGTAGAGCCTACAGTGAGGATTATAGTGGTAGATGGGTTTTTCTACCAAGTATTTTTTTTGTCATTCGTCATTGGTCATTAGTCATTCGTTATTAAACAACAAAGGACAAAGGATACAGAACACAGGATCAACAAGGTGTTACTGATGCAGTTGACTCCTGAGTTGTTCGCACTGTTGACTAATTGCTTGAATGACTTTATGACTTTGTTCTTCTAGGGCTTGGATCATCTCTAGGGGAACAGCATTATTTTGAGCGAGTGAATTTTCAATGGTAATGCAGCGATCGCGCAACCCAAAGACTCCCATGGTTGCACCGGTTCCTTTTAAGGTATGAACCGCTCGTTTCAAGGTGTTTAAGTCTCCTGCTTCGGCACTATTGACCGCTTGCACAACTAATTTCGGTAGATCGTCACAGTAACTTTCGAGAATTTCCAGTAATGCTTCTGGATCATCTTCTCCCACCAAAGCAGTCAATTGTTTTAAGGTATTCGTGTCAATAACACTTTCTTGGGATGGTGGTGCAATGTGGGGATCGCTTTCTTGTAATACCGCAGTCAGTGACTCCATCATTACGGGCTTACTCAAATAAGCATCCATACCCACTTCAGCGCATTGTTGCTGCACTTCTGGGGTAACATCCGCTGTCATGGCAATAATACGCGGACGATACTTTCCCCGCCAACGATCGCGAATTTCTTGAGTAGCGGTAATACCGTCCATTTCGGGCATCCGCAAGTCCATCAAAATTAAATCATAGGGTTGGGTTTCTAAAGCAGTAATCGCAGCGCGACCATTTTCAACCACATCAGCAGTATAACCTAAGCGTTGTAAGGTTTTCAGAACGACTTTTTGGTTCACTGGGTTATCTTCGGCTAATAGAATTTTGAGATTGGAGACAGAGGTCGAGGAAACAACAGAAGATTGTTGTTGAGAGGCTCTCTGTTGCGAGTCAGATCTAAAAGAATGAACAAGAGTTTCATATAAGCGAGATTGTTTCGGGGGTTTTTTCAAGACGGTTATTAATGGTGTCTTCGGAAGAGAGAGATTCTTCATTCCCAGAGGAATGAGAACAATTAAAGGAAGGGTTTGATATTGCTCAGACGCGATTAAAGTGTTAATTAGGTCTAATTGTGCGTTGGGTTCTCGGGTAAGGCTAATAATGGCACAATCGAAGGCTTCTCCTTGTTCGATTAAGCTGAAAGCAGCAGCAATAGAGGTGACAGCGTTGGATTCCATTCCCCAACTACTGATTCCCACGGAAAGGACACTACAATTGAGCAGAGATTCTTCAACAATCAAAACTCTCTTCCCTTGTAGAATTTGAGAGATTACAGAAGAGGTTGCTTCAGGCATGGGAAGGGTAAAATAAAAACTGGAGCCAGAGCTTGGCTTCAGATTATGCATTAACTTTTGATGTTCTTCCCAAGCAGGAAGGGGATTTCCGGCAATTTTACCTTGGCTCATTGCCCACATCTGACCCCCCATCAGGTTACAAAGACGTTTACTAATAGCAAGTCCTAAACCAGTTCCTTCCGCACGGCGCGATCGCGATGAATCCAGTTGTGTAAAAGATTGAAACAACTGATCCATTTTTTCTGGGGGAATACCAACCCCTGTATCAGAAACACAAAATTGAATATGTTGAGGAGTTTGTTGAGTCACCAGCAGCAGAATCTCTCCTTGCTCGGTAAATTTGACCGCATTACTTAAAAGATTGGTCAAAATCTGCTGTAACCGCATTTCATCCCCTGTCATTAACTGGGGAAGATTGGGATCGAGCCAATAAGCGAGTTCTAAATTGTTTTGTACTGCTTGTTGGGTGACTAAATCCAGTGCATTCTCCACACAAGTGTATAAGGTGAACTCTTGTTGTTCTAGTTCTAACTTTCCAGATTCGATTTTGGAGAAATCGAGAATATCGTTAATAATGGTGAGTAGCGTATTGCCACTACTGCGAATGGTTTGGGCAAAGTCAAGTTGTTCTTCGGTAAGAGAGGTTTCTAAAAGTAGATCACTCATCCCGATGATGGCATTCATGGGCGTGCGGATTTCGTGACTCATGGTCGCAAGAAAGTCACTTTTGGCTTGGTTCGCTGCTTCCGCACGAGCGGTTGCTGTTTCGAGGGCTTCATTTTGACGATTTTTTTCTTCTAAAAGTTGAGCTTGCGCGATCGCGACCCCCACTTGTTCGGCAACATCTTCTAATAATTTGATTTCATCTACTGTCCATTCCCGATAACGATCACATTGATGTAAGCCAATGATGCCATTGGGTAAGCCTTGGTAAGAGGTGCGGATGGCA
>JAVLCL010000200.1:759-3205 GCA_031580825.1 Halothece sp. Uz-M2-17 | reverse complement strand
GATTTTAAGTTAATTTCTCGGCAGATTGGCTGGGCTGCTTCTAAAAGCGGATCAGCATAAACATCAGGAGAAGAAATCGCGCGATCGCGCTTTAAAAGGGCTTGCATATGAGGATTCCCCTCAACAGGAACTTGCAACTGTTGAACTGAAAAACAATTTTCTGAGAAATACTCAGCAACAAACGGCACTTGCGGAGGGGTTTCATCGGAAAGATAAGTATGAATTAAGCAGCGATCAACCTGTAAGGTTTGTCCCAATTTCCGAGCCGTTGTTTGACAAACTTCATTGAAATCTAACTTAGATCGAATTTCATTGGTAATACTTTTCAGGAGTTGAGAACGCTGTAATTGCTCTTTCAGCACTTGTTCTACTTTTTCACGTTCAGCTTCAGCATAACCAGTGGCAATCAGTTTTCCTAAATCATGTGCCATTAATTCAATAATTTCAATTTCATGATCTTGAAAACTTTCTTCCCTGATTGCAGTTGAAGAAAAATTCAGTGTGCCATAAATCTTGTTATTGACAAAAATTGGAGTGCCAATGTAAGTTTCTAGTTTAAGGTTCTGATACGCTGGATGGTTTCGCTGTTGAGGGTTTGCTCCGACCTTCTCATTAATAACAGTCTTTTGAGTTTGTATAATCTTATAACAGTAAGTATCTTGGATTGGAAATTGTGAACCCGTTGTCAGATCCTTCAAGTCTGAATGGACAGCAAGAATGGTATAGGAATTTCCTTCTACCTGGCTAATAATCCCTGTGGACAAATTAAAAATTTCACAACCCACTCGTAAATATTCTGCCCATAAAGAAGAAAAATCTTTATAATCGCTGGTACTTAAGCGATGGAGTGCTTTTAAACTGTCGCTAAAATGTTGTAAAGTTTTGGTTTGATCCGCAAGAGCTAACTCCGCTTGTTTACGAGCGGTAATATCTTTGACAATGTATGAACAGCGTGGAAAATTCCCGACTTGTGAGGCGAGGGGAGAAACGGTTACTGTCAACCATTGCTGTTGAGACTCGTGACAATAATCAAATGTAATTGGTTTTTCTTGTTGTAAGCATTGGTGATAGGCTTCTAACCAGCGTTGAATTGCTGCTTTAGGAACGCCCAATTCCCAAGCGGTTTTCCCTTGCATAACTTCTGGAGACCGCCCAAAAAACTTTCCTGTCGCAGCATTATCAGAAAGGTGACGAATATCATGGGATAAAATTTCCACCACTCCCATCATCATTTGATTTTGATGATAGAAAGAATAGAGTAAGGATTCACTTTCGCTACGAGCTTTTTCTGCTAGGCGACGCGCCGTAATATCATTGGCAACTAGGGTGACTCCCGTTAAATTTTGAGTCCGATGATCGTAAAACGGCTCGAAATGAGTTAAATAAATCCGACCAAACCATTCAAACTCAACCGTGCAATTTTCTCCTTGTAAGGCTTTTCGATGACAAGCAAGAATACTTTGGTGGGTATTATCAGAAAAAATGTCTGATAAGAATTTCCCTTCTATCTTTTGCTGAGACAGTTTATTTGTATTTAAGCCTGCCCCTTCTACCAACAAAAAACGACCCTCTTGATCCAGCAGTGCAATTATGCCTTGAAACCAGTTTCGCACCACATTCCCATAAAAATAATCTCGTCTTTCGAGCTTCCTTTTCGCCTCTTCCAGTGCTGTTGTTTTTTCAGTTAAGGTGGTTTGCAATGCGGAAATCGTCTCTGTAATTTCTTTGGGATCAAGGGCTTGTAATAAACTGGTTTGGGTGACAATTCCCTTTAACTCTCCATTTTCTCCAGCAACCACTAATCGCCGCACCCGTAGTTGATCCATTTTGACTTTGGCTTCCCAGAGGGATTGATCGGGAGCAAGTAACTGTAAGGGCTGACTCATCACTGTTTCCGCAGCGATCGCGCTAAAATCTAGCCCTGACACCTGAAACTGCACCATATCCCGTTCAGTTAAAATCCCTATCGGTTGAACGATCTCGGTTTGATTTGAGGTTTCTTCCACAATGACAATACAACTGACGCTGTCCTGCGCCATCTGACGAGCAATATCCAAGAGGGTAGCTTGACCAAAGGCGCAACAAACATTCTCCGACATCACCTCATCCACTCGTTTCAGTTTTAAGAGGTTTTCGGGTTGCAACGCTCGACAAAGGCTATTGTGAGCAATCAACCCCAATAAGTTGTTCTCTTGATCCACAACAGGGAGATGGCGAATCTGACAGTTACGGATGACTTCTAAAACCCGAAAAATATTTGTCTTTTCATGTAACTGGAGAGTTGTAACTGGAGAGGTCATGACTTCTCGCAGTGAAATCTCTTTTAAATCCCTTGTGGTTTCTGCAATTAATTGGACAAGATCGCGTTCGGTAAAAATTCCCTTAACCCTTCCTTTTTGAGCAACGAGCGCGTAACTCAATCCTTGTTGCCTCATCCTCTGAATTG
>JAVLCL010000200.1:0-749 GCA_031580825.1 Halothece sp. Uz-M2-17 | reverse complement strand
AAGCAACAAAGGATCTTTTTGGATGGCACTGTCCAGTTTGGGATCAAGGAAAAGCTGAGACATAATTGAGCAAAGAGAAAAGATTAGGACTTATGAATTATTGGCTTTTGAAGTCTGAACCAAACGATTATAGTATTAATGATTTAGAGCGTGACAAAACTGTGATTTGGGATGGGGTAAGAAACTATCAAGCACGCAATTTTTTACGTAAAATGGAGACACAAGATATAGCATTCTTCTATCACTCTAACGTTAAACCACCCAGAATTGTGGGATTAGCGCGCGTCATCGAAACAAATCTTGCGGATCCCACGCAGTTTGATCCAGAAAGCAAATATTATGACCCCAAAGCAACACCAGAATCTCCTCGTTGGCAAACCGTCAAAGTCGAATTCATAGAAAAATTTAATCAAGAACTATCTCTTCCTCAGTTAAAAACAATGTTCACCCCAGACGAATTAGTGGTGGTGAAAAAAGGCAATCGCCTTTCCGTAATGCCAGTGCCTTCAGATACCGCCCAGCGTCTCTTAGAACAGCTATCGGTGACTAATCCCTCCAGCCCCCTTTGAAAGGGGAAATGAGGAATGACCAAAGAACAAAAACCAAGATCTTGCTCATCAAATCCGAGAATTGAACAGAGTGACCAATGTTAAAATAATCTATATCCCCTGGGGGGGGATCTGAATCTCTGTGATATATTAAAATTGGTAAAGATTAGTTAAGAAGATTAAAACATTGTTTAAAAGTTC
>JAVLCL010000201.1:0-6206 GCA_031580825.1 Halothece sp. Uz-M2-17 | reverse complement strand
GCGATCGCGACGGTGTCCAGACATAAACTACATTCTGCCCAGCGAGACAAATGTCGGGGTAAATCATGGTTATTGAGAAAATAAACGGGCCAACCCCCTTCCGGGGTTAAATATTCTTTCTTCTCAATTTCTCGTTGAAGATAACCGGGATACCAAGGGCTTAAAGGAAACTCAAAGGTTAACGGTAAATGGAGTTCATCATTATTCACGCCATGAAAAATCACGGAATCATACAGACGGTTATCAATAAAGGTTTCGCCAATTAAAAGCCGTTCATCATATTCGTCAAGAATACTTCTAATTTCTCGAATAATTTCATGATTTTCTGGTAAGTTTTTGTCATAAATATGGTACTGTTCGTCGTATCTTTTGCCGTTGGTTTCAAATTTAGCGGGATTATTGCGAAAGGATTTATCTTGACTATAAACACTAGAAGCATCCAGACGAAATCCATCTACGCTTAAATCTAACCAGTAGCGAATGACATGATAAATGGCGGATCTGACTTCTGGATTATGCCAATTTAAATCCGGTTGATTGGGGTTAAACGCATGATAATAGTATTGTTGCCGGTTTTGGTCATAAGTCCAAGCACTTCCCCCAAAATAAGATAGCCAATTATTGGGAACACCGCCATCTGGTGCCGGGTCATGCCATAAATACCAATCGCTTTTGGGGCTATAACGACTTGATCGCGATTCTAAAAACCAAGGATGTTGATTCGAGGTATGATTAATCACTAAATCAAGAATAATTTTAATTCCTCTTTGATGGGCTTTTTCTAATAAAAGTTTGAAATCATCAACAGTGCCAAATGTATCACAAATATCATAATAATTGCTAACATCATAACCATTATCAAACATGGGCGATTGATTAATGGGAGATAACCAAATCGCATCAATCCCTAAACAAGTGCCCAGATAATCGAGGCGTTGAATAATTCCTAATAAATCACCCACGCCATCCCCATTGCCATCAGCAAAGCTCAAGGGATAAATTTGATAAATACAACTCTCTTTCCACCATTCTGATTTTCTAATAAACATAACTAACCTAAATTAAAATTATACCCCTAAACTCAAACGTCATTACTTAACTAAATGCGAGTCAAATTCGTCAATATTTATTAATTTCAATCTCAGAATCTGATTCTAAAAAAGTAGTTGCGAAAACAATTCTAGAATCTTTGGTATTTAGTTATATTCAACCTACTGAGACACTCATCATTAAACTCATCATCGCTTCACGATTGCGAAGAATTAGTTCACCCAAAATGAGAATTCCAACTAAAATAAACAGCACTCCCATGCTGCGCTCTAATACATTTTGAGAAAGGCGATTCGCCAATATTGAACCGAATTGTGCTCCAATTAAAACCCCCGGTGCGGTAAAAATAACCAGACTTAAAACTGTATCGAGGGTTTCTCCACCAGCTTGGGCAAATTGAACCACGTGACCAATAGAAGCAATGAGAGCAGTAATTGCAACAATAAAAACACTGGTAGCAACAGCAACTTTACTGGGAACACGACACCGTTGAATCAGAAAAAAACCATTCATTTCTCCTAAACCAGTGGAAACCATGCCGATAAATAATCCGCCAATGGTTGTCAGTAATCGCCCTTCCGTTCGGTTGCTAATGCGATAGCAAAAGGTTTCTCCGGTATTTGCTGTTAAACAAGTTTGTGGCGTTTTACTCTCAAATTCTGTATTTTTTTGATCGAGAAGTTCAATTGTATCTTCTTCCGGCGATTGGAGAAAACTGGTTGCAATGACAAACAAACCAACACTTAAAATTGCTTTGAGAATATCAGAGGGGATAAAACCAGCAACCCACGTTCCAAACAAAGCACTGGGAATACTGACCATTAACAACATCCTACCCAAGTTATAATCAATTAATCCTTTTTTAATATAGGCAAGTAAACCACTGCTAAACCCAAAGACTTCAGTGATTAATCCGGTGCCGATCGCGACTTCTGTTGGTAATTTTAAGCCGAGAATAAATAAGGGGGTAAAAAAGGTTGCGCCTTCTACACCGGAAGCCATAGCAATGGTGGCGATAACAATCGAAATCGGAAACGTGTACCAATATTCAAAACTCATATTTCAACTCAACTATTTTGGTTTTGCTTGACAGTTATCAACTCTAGCGAGTTAGGATTAATTCTTACTGAGAAAGATCAAAATGAGTTAGAATTCAGTTTCAATTCAGCAAATACTAATCTTTGAATTTTAGTCTAATCAAAGAAGAAAATATAAAAATACCCTAATAATCAATGACATTTTTACCTTCATATTCCAGCGCTAGTTTAATGGAAATCTTCCAAACTTATCCGGAATTATCACAACATATCCATCAATTTGCTCAAGTGTTAATGCGTGATCAATCTCCTTTTACCCCTGCTCAACGAGAATTAATGGCTGCGTTTGTTTCTGCTCTTAACGGATGTGAATACTGTCAGGACTCTCACACCGGGGTAGCGACTCAGTTAGGGCAACCGGAAGGGTTAGTAGAAGCACTGGTTAATGATATTGAAACGGCAAATATTGAGGCAAATCTGAAACCCGTTTTCCATTACATAAAGACCCTAACCTTAACACCGAATGAAGTCAAGCAAACTGATATTGATGCCATTCTCTCTATGGGATGGGATGAAACCGCAGTGGTTCATGCCGATTTAGTTTGTGCTTTCTTTAATTTAATGAATCGCTGGCTGGAAGGCTTAGGCATTGATAGTAATCCGCGAGCAGTGCGTCAAGCCTCCCATCACCTCTCTCGTTATGGTTATCAGGGGATTGTGGATCTGGTTGCTAAATCCTAACAAATATTGCCAAGATTCACTGGCATTATTCACTTTCCCCAAAAAACGCAGGATACACAAAAGCAAAGGCAGTGGAACTCGGAATGCGGGTTCTATCCATTTCTTCAACAATGACAGTTTCTAATGCTTCATCCCAACGTGCTTTCACTTGGCGCCCATTAAATTGAACCGTTTTCTCTCCGATTTCCTTCATTTCTTGGTGAGAAAATTGTTGGCTTGCCCCTCCAAATTGACCTTTGGGCGTTTGATTACTGCTTTCCCAAATGTAGCTCACAATCGCTTTCGGGTGTAAGTCTCGCTGATCCTGATTGCGAACGGAAAAAATAATGCGGTCGTCTGTGTAATAACTCCCATAGGGATACCCTTGATAGTTACGATTGTAGCCCGTATCGGTAGAAAGGATTTTACTTTTCGGATGTTGTTCTAACCAGTCTCCTAATGTCGTTTTTACTGCTGGAATGCGCTCTAAACTTTGATTAACTCTTGGACCAACGATGCCTAATGTCCACGGTTGCGCATAGAGTGTATCATCGGCGCGATCGTACATGACTAAACAACTTTGATACAATTTTCCTGAAACGCCAAAAGTGGTGTTCCCCCGGGTAAAAGTCGCGATCGTGTCGCATAAAGGACAGTAGGTGACGCTGACATTAATCCCACCGATGGTATCATTGACAATTTCGTGCCAATTCATAATTTTATACGGATAGGCTTTCGCTTCTCCATTGATCACAACACCAATAACTGTTTCGTCTTCTGAAAAAGGGGTGGTGCTGGCTGTGTCAAATTTGGGATCATCTATACTAGGAATCCCGTCTTTGGGGGGACCACCGTTGAATAAATTATCTAAGTCAATGCGAGCGCTATCTTGAGGTTTGTTAGTCTGTTTTCTGATATCGTCTAATTCTTTACTTTGCTCATAAAACACTGAGGTGAGGTGAAAGTATTGCAGCTTAAAGTTATCCCATCCTCCGGCTTGAACCACCATTCCTCCTAGTGTCAAAGTAAAGAGAGAAACACTACCGAGAGCAATTTTTGTAATCAGCTTCATTGTGATAATTATTATTAAACACCCATTTAGTTATGAGCGTAATTCTCTTCAATGAACAATCAGTGAATTGGAGATGAAAGGAAGATGAGAAGTTTTATTACTGAATATTTTTGAAAGAGCGTTTAAACGGTTTTAACTTTCTCCTAGTGGAACAATTCAGTCAAGAGGCTAAGGGCAAATCAAGGGTAACCGTGGTTCCTTCAATTTCATTAGAAGCGATTGTCAAGTTACCTTGATGAGACTCGACAATACGTTTTACAATTGGTAATCCTAAGCCGGTTCCTGAAGATTTTGTAGTAAAAAATGGTTTAGTTAGCTTGGGTAATATTTCTAGTGGAATCGGCGAACCATCGTTATGCACCTGCACCTTAACTTTCTCTTGTTTCCGTCCTATTTTCCAAGTAATTGGCTCTTTGATATCAGCTGCTTCACAAGCATTGGTAATTAAATTAATGAAGACTTGTTTGAGTTTAGATTGATCCCCTAAAACCTTGACCGATTCAGAAGAAGTGGTTAATTGGATTTCATGTTTAACCGAAAATTGATTATAGATAATTTCTAAAACATCTTGGGCTAATTGATTCAAATCAATGATTTCTTTTTCGACCAGTTGGGGTTTCGTATATAAACGAATTTCCTCTAAAAGAGACTGCAAACGTTGGGCTTCTTCGGAAGCTAATTCTAAACGGATCTTATTTCGCGGAGGTAATTCAATTGTTTGTAGGGCTTCTAAACCCATTAAAACTGTCGTTAAAGGATTCCGAATTTCGTGAACAATCATGCTGGTTAATTCCCCCAATTCTGCGAGGGCTTCTGTTGCTTCCGATGCTTCTTTCTGGGCTTTTAGTCGTTCCGAAATATCCCGCACTAAGGCAATAATGCAAGGACGATTCTTAAAATTAACGACGGTTGCAGAAATTTCGGAGGGGCGTTTTTCTCCAGACTTCGTTAAACAACTCAATTCATTCGTCCAGCCTTGACCAACGGCAATAATATTACGGGTAAATGCCATAAGTTGGGGCATTTCTTCTGGGTGAATCTTAGAAACGGAAACTGAATTGAGTAATTCATCGCGGGAATAACCTAATAGTTTTTCAGCTTGAGGATTGGCTTCTAAAATTTGATCCGCTTTGGGATCGATGACTAAAATTGCATCATTGGAAGCATTGAAGATTTTGTGAAAGGGTTGGTCATTAGCTGTGGGTTTAGTTTCCAGTTGCTGTTTTAATTGTTGATTCTCTTGTTCTAATTCGGTAATCCGCTGTTGGAGTTGTTTTTCCCCAGAGGAGATATTTTCAGCTGATTGGAGGAAGGAAGACATAATCAATAATTTTATTTTCACACTCCTCTCTAATATAGAATCGTTGATAAAGCGAGTGCTGGAACTGAACGAGGTCAAGTCGAGGAGAATATGCAATGAAAAAATCCCACAAGCCTGCGGGATTTTCTAGGACTATTTTCAATCAGTGCTTAAACTGTATTAATCATTTAAACCATTACTATCGCGATCGCGCAAGTTTTGCAGTTGAAAATCGACCGCATTGATATACCCAGCATCGTCGAGCGTATCTGAAGACAGTCGTCCTTGATCAACCGCCGTTTGCACCAAATCTTCCGCTTCAATTTGACCGCTTTGATACGCCGTCGCTAAGCCATTAAAACCAGGAACTCCTTGTTCAGAAAAATGACCACTGTAGGCGCGATGGACTAAATTAAATGGTTTAATATCTCGATTGACTGAACGATTTGCCGAATTAACAGCGACTTCTCCGGCTAAGGCAGCTGTGGAAGTTGTGGCTAAGAAAATTGTAAATACAGTACCTGTTAAAAAGCGTTTCATGATCTTTCCCTCCAATTCAATTGTTGGCTTTCTCGGGAGGGGAGAAAGAGGGATCAAGGAAAACTTAATCCCTCAGGGGTTGAATTTGCCTATATCTTCCTTCCCTTAATTATTATCTTCACTCGTTTTTCTAAGTAGAAACTGAGTTTTGGATAATAGAAACATTAATCTTTTTTGGCCTCGAACTGAAATAAGGAAGGAGTTAAGAAACGCTCTCCTTAACAACAGCCATCCCCTTGATAATGCCAAGTTGATGCAGTGACAACAATGGTCTCTGGAAACTGTTGGGCAAGTTGATGAGCGGTTTTATCACAAACTCCTAAAGGAACGCCTTTTTGGAAAGTGTGTCCTTTCCCGTCATCCCAAGTTTCTTCTGAACCTCGATAAATCGCTGTTTTGCCCGTAAAAATACAAGCACCATCGGCAGGCGTGGGAACTTTTAACGCAACGGAGTCTAAACTATCAAGCTGTAAATCTTCACTTAAGC
>JAVLCL010000199.1:0-6217 GCA_031580825.1 Halothece sp. Uz-M2-17 | reverse complement strand
GGTCTTTTAACCATTCTGAGTTATAGCGAATTTCTAAGCGTCCGGGGGTATCAAAATCAAGAATGGGACGCAGTTGATCCAGATAAGTTTTTGCATTTGCTTCCACTTCTTCTGGAGTTAAATGTTTGCGAACTTCTGATTTTCCAGTGGGGTCACCAATTTGTGCGGTAAAGTCACCAATAATTAAAACTGCGGTGTGTCCTGCATCTTGGAAGGCACGCAGTTTACGCACTGGAATACTGTGTCCCAAGTGGATATCGGTTCCGGTGGGGTCAATCCCTAATTTGACTCGTAATGGGGTTTCACTTTGGAGGAGACGCTGTTCTAAATTTTCATTCGGATGATCCGATTCAGGTTGATTCGGGAAAATTTCGGTTGTACCGCGATAAAGCCAATTGAAATCTGAAGCCATAAACTTTAAGTGTTATTTACAAGATCACCGTTTGCTTATTTTAATCGGTTGAGGAAACACTAGAAGTAAAAATTGCCGTAAAAATAGCAAGGGAAGCGCGATCGAGCGGTAAAATGGAATGCTGATTGCGATAAGCCAAGGACTTGTGAGCAAATGATTTCTAGTAACGATTTTAGAACAGGGATGACCATTGAACTTGAAGGAACAGTCTGGCGGGTTGTGGAGTTTCTTCATGTTAAACCTGGAAAAGGATCAGCCTTTGTGCGAACGAAGTTGAAAAACGTTCAGAGTGGAAATGTTGTGGAACGAACCTTCCGCGCGGGAGAAACTGTTCCCCAAGCTACCCTCGAAAAACGGGAGATGCAACATACCTATAAAGAAGGGGATGAGTATGTTATCATGGATATGGAATCCTTTGAAGAGGTACGGATTCCCCCTGAAACCATTGGCGATCGCGCAAAATATATCAATGAAGGCATGGAAATCAGCGCGGTTTACTGGGAAGGAAATATCTTAGAGGTAGAAGTTCCGAATTCTGTGGTTTTAGAAGTGGTGGAAACCGATCCCGGAGTCAAAGGTGACACGGCTACCGGCGGAAGCAAACCCGCAACTGTAGAAACCGGCGCGCAAGTGATGGTTCCCTTATTCATCTCCATTGGAGAACGCATTAAAATCGACACCCGTAACGACACTTATATTGGTAGGGAGTCATAGGAAAATTTGTCTGGAACCAACTCACTTGGGAAAATAAGATGAAAACTGTTGAATAGGATATATGATTGGTGTCAATAGACTTTAAAGAAATTCGTGAACTCCTAAATGCTATTTCCCAGGCTGATGTTGCGGAATTTAGCCTGAAAAGCGATCAATTTGAATTGACCGTTCGCAAAGGATTAGCCACTGCTACCACGCAAACACCCGTTCCGCCTCCTGCGCAACCGCAACCCTCTCCTCCTCAAAATCCTCCTGCTGAGGAAACTGAGATCTCTTCCTCACCTTCCCCACACTCTCCTGACAAAAGTGAATGGGAAGACATTACGTCTCCCATTGTTGGAACATTTTACGAAGCACCTGCGCCAGGAGAACCTCCCTTCGTGAAAGTAGGCGACCACATTCAACTTAATCAAACGGTTTGTATTGTGGAAGCCATGAAAATTATGAACGAAATTGAAGCTGAGGTTTCGGGACAGGTGATGGAAATCGCCGTTAAAAACGGTGAACCGGTGGAATTTGGTCAAACCCTGATGCGAATTAAGCCTGATTAATCTTTAAAATTGATAATTGGCTTGGAATTCATCTCGGGTTAGGGGTTGAGGAATATATAATCCTTCTCCCCCTAAATATTCCAGTGGTTCTCCTTCTACTTCTAACCAAACTTTTGCCTCAGGGTCTAAACTGGTTGCGGTATATAAAATTTGGGCAACACGACCCATCATTGAGGTACTCCCACCGCCTAAGGTGAACTCTTCAGAAAGATCAACGTGAATCCCATCGTTTTGGAAACTGAGACCCCGCAATTGGGTGGCTTCTGGGATAGTGCTGGTGTAGTCCCCTTTCTCGGTTCCTGAAAGGAGTTGAGTCAGGGCTTTTTCAACGACAACGCTATTTTGAGCTTGTTCCACCACCATAGGTCTGGCTGCTAACTCGATTTTATTGTCAGTGACTTTTAACCAATAGACTTTTGCTTCTATTTCCTCTGCTGGGTTTTCCGAGGGATTAGAATCTTCGGGTGCGGTGGGTTGGGAAACCCACGGTGGGGTTTGTTCCCCTTTAATCGCTGTCCACGCCCACCAGGCAGCAAATCCACCGGCGATGATCAGGACGCTAGAAACACCAGCAATCAAACCTGTTGAAAATTGATAACCTTTTTTCTGCTCTTGCATAGTCACCTTTTAGGGGATGGGTACTTGATTCGGGAGAAGTTGAGAACGAGTGGTTTCTCGGAAGTCTTCCTCAATCGTCTCTAGCCCCGCTTGCAATCTGTACAAACGCTGCTAATTTTACCTCATCTTCTTCTATCTCTAATTGTAAGAGTCTGGCGATGATCTTTTCTTTATTTAATCTTTCTAAATTAAAGCGATCGCGTATTCTTGTTTCAATGATCGAAACCAGTCGTGGGGGTAGGGGGTTCCCATCAACGGTAATGACTGGTTCGACTAAAATCAGTTCTTGTCCCTGTTGAACGGTTAGTCCAGAGATAAAACGGAGATCAAAGTCTTGAAAGGACTCCTGTTGACGACGAGACACCCGCAGTTTGAGATCAACAATGAGCCGATTGTTTTCTGTAAAATTAACAGTAGTGCTTAATAATTTGTAACGTTGATTGCGGGTACTGGGCAGTTGTTGGGCGACCCGTTGCGCGATCGCGTTCAACTGCTTTTTGACCTCAGGAGTAGCGAAGAAGCGGTTTAAATCATTTTCGGTGAAAGTGAGTTGAAAAGCAGCATTTAACGGCTGTTTCAAAGCGTTTTGCAGTTGGGGAAGGGAACGAAAATTTCCCTCTCGGAAGGTCTCAAAATCAACGGCGATGGGATCCGTTTCGATAGCAAAGGCTTTGAGGCGTAAATTTGGGGTGAATTCTACGCCACGACTCGCCAGACGTACCCGTTGTAGGTTCCCCCGTAAAAGTTGATAATTCGGGGTATTATCCACGCGCACGTCTAAAGTTTCTACTGCACTCACGCGCGATCGAAAGGCAGCCTCTACCTTCTGATCCACAATCCAACCCAATGGAGAGAGGCTACCGAACAAACCCGCCAGCAAAATTGAAAAGAATTCCATTATTTTGTTATTGGTTCTTTGTTTTTTGTTTTCAGCCTTACGACGATTGATTTTCTCCAATATCGGAATTTGCAGCTTTACTGGTTTGGGCGAGATAAATTCCGGTGAGAACCACTGCAAACGCTAACCAAGTGGTTAAGGTTAACCCTTCCGTGAAAATAAACCAAGCGAGGATCGCACTAATAATCGGCTCTAATAATAAAAAGAGGGAGACAAAACTGGAAGAAAACACATTCATGCTGTCAGCGAGTAATCGTTGTCCCAACCCTTCACTAATTAAACCTAAGCCGATGACTGCCAAAATAGCAACTGGGGTGGTAGGAAAAAATTGTTCTCCCGTAAATAACATAATCAAAGTTAAAACTGCACTTCCTGTGGCACAACGCCATAATAAAATGGTGGTTGCCGAAAAGCGCGATCGTAGCTGTTCTACAATTAAAAAGTAGGTTCCGAGGAAAACTGCGGATAAAAGCGCGTAAACATCCCCAACCAAAGATCCTTCCGCTGCACCATTGAGATCTTCCAAGCCCAGAGTAATTGCTCCAGCGACGGCAATCAACATTCCAACTAAGAACTTACTGTCAAACTGTTTTCCAAAAATGAGCCAGCTACCGAGAGCCGTAAAAATGGGAGTCAGATTATTGAGGAGGACACTTTTTGCCACCGTGGTATATTGCAGAGAAATTGCCCAGAGGACAAGGGAAATTGTCGCGATCGTCCCTACTGAACCAAGTAGCCACCATTGCTGACCGGTAATTTTGGGTGAGTTTTCCTCAACCGATGGAGAAAGTTTACCCGTAACCCAACGCCCTGTCCCAAAAAAGACAAAAAAGACAATGAGGCGGTTAAAAACTGTAGCATTTGCCCCTAATTCTGTTTCACTGAGACGAATGAAAATTGGCGCAAAAGAAACAGCCAGTAGTGCAAAGCATAACGTTAAAAAAGCAATCAGTGGTGGACGACTAACCTTTGGTAGTGAGATGAGTTTTTCTGGCATATGTACTCCAAGCGCATCAATGTTGACCAACGGTCAAAGCAGGTGCCTTCCGTTTTCCGAAGGCGTAATTTTTGACAGGAACTTCTCTGAACTGAAACCTGACGAGGGTTTATCTTGACTGAATCTTGGAACAGTAAACAGTGTAATTGAGTACAAAATCCTGTTGAACCCGTTACCCCAACAAGAACTAAATGACCGGTTGCACCCTAGTTTTTTTCAAGATGATTGTGGGTGATGATTGGGAGAAAACCGGCTTCCAATCACTCTATAAATGTAATCGCCTCAAACGGTCGGTTTATATATGAAATGGAAAAACTCTGCTTGATGTAGAATCTTGCAATGGGTGACTCTTACCCAAGGTTGAGCTTGTTAATTAAGTTCTTTGAAGATAAAATAAGCAAGTTTAATCGCGCTTTCACTCATGATTCCTGAAACTGAGTAGAATAACCAAGCGCCAACTTGACTATGACTACTGTGACAAGTTTGTTGCAAGGCAGTATCTAATACAGCAATATCTAAACCTGATCAGACTTGAGAAAATTGTGAAGGAAACTACCGAAGCCATCCCATTCTGCAAAAATCTTTTTGATACACTTCTTAATAAATTCCCTAAGAAACCCCAAAACGTTTTACTCTAAAAGCTGACCCATGTCTTATGTCTAGATGTTTTACCAAGCATCGTAACGATATTGAGTCTATGGGGTGGTGAGATGGGGTAGAATTTTCAATCGTCATCTAAAATCTAGGGCAACAAAAACGATACAAGGACTAAAAATATATGAATCCATTCGAGAAAAAACGCTTATAATCTCAAGATTTGCCATCAATCCCTAGAGGTGACTGAAAATTGCACTCATTTTCACCAACGGTCAGAACAACTGTTTTTCCTTGAGAAAGGCGTAATTTCTGACCAACGGTTAAAGCAGGCGTATTCTGTCCAAGAAAGCGTCATCTTTAACCTTTATTAAAAGCTCAAACAAGTAACTGTTGTGACAGGAGATAGGTAAAAAATAATGATTAGTGCCTCCGGTGGAAGTTCAGTCGCACGTCCTCAGCTTTACCAAACCGTTCCTCTTTCTAAGTTATCCCAAGCGGAACAACAAGACCGCTTTTTAGAACAAGGCGAATTAAAAGAACTCGATACTTTCTTCCAGTTGGGAACGCAACGGGTTGAAATCGCTCAGGTGATTACTCGTAATTCCGAGTTAATTGTTTCTCGGGCTGCGAACCGCATTTTTACAGGGGGTTCCCCGATGTCTTATCTGGAAAAACCCAGAGAAGAAGCCCCTGTCATGGTTCCTGCTGGTGGTGAGGAAAGCGAAGATGTTGGTCGTCAGATGCAACTGGGAACCGTTAGCTATATCGAAAGCAGTGGTGGTGGTTTCCTAGATGGGCTGCGATCGCTGTTTACAGTTTCGGGTGGTAGTAGTGTTCCGGTTCCGCCAGGATTCCGTCCCATTAATGTCTCTCGCTATGGTCCGCAAAATATGCAGAAATCCCTGCGGGACTTATCTTGGATGTTGCGGTATGTCACTTACGCGATCGTTGCTGGTGATCCCAATATTATTACTGTTAATGTCCGCGGTTTGCGAGAGATTATTGAAAATGCTTGCTCTAGTGATGCCACTATCGTTGCTTTAGGGGAAATGCAAGCAGCAGCAGTGGGTTACTTCAAACAAGATGAAGCAGCCCGGGAGACAGTTGAGCAATACTTCCAAGTTCTAATTGGAGAATTTAAAGCACCAACCCCCTCCAATAAACTGCGTCAGCGTCCCAGTGGAGACCAACAAGGGTTAGAACTGCCTCAAAGCTACTTTAATGCTGCGGAAAATCGCCCCAAATATGCGATGAAACCGGGACTTTCTAACTTTGAAAAGCAAGCCGTGGTCAAAGCAGCGTATCGCCAAGTGTTTGAACGAGATATCACTCGCGCTTATAGCCTGGCGATTTCTGATTTGGAATCGAAGGTTAAAAATTGTGAAATCTCGATGAAAGAGTTTATCCGTCGTTTGGGTAAATCTCCGCTT